>JACDEN010000087.1 GCA_013816415.1 Planctomycetota bacterium | reverse complement strand
ACCGACGACAGCACCTCGAAGTCGATGTGCGACCACCACGAGACCCCCGCGACCGGATGAGTGAAGCGGTGGTGGACTCCAGCGGCCAGGCAGATCGCGGTTCCGGCGTGGATGTCGCGCGCGGGCTCGTCTCCGATCTCGGCCACCGAGCGGCCTTCGACCAGCAGCGCGGTCACCGCCATCGGCATCGTGCGCCAGCCGGTGGACATGCCGGCGGCGACCTCGGTGACGGCGCCGACATGCCAGGTGAAGCGCAACGAGTCGGCGAGCACCCGCGCGAATTCACCTCCACCATCCATGCGAGCAGCTCCGACAGGAGGAAACGACATGGCGACAGCGCGCGGCGTCATGGCCGCCGATACCCGTTCGATACGATAGCGGCAACCCCCGCGAGGAAAACACCGTGCAGTTGACCCCCCAGCAGAAGCGCCACTTCGACACCTTCGGCTTCCTGGCGTTCCCCGGCCTGATGGACGACCGCATCGCCGACATCATCGCCGCCTTCGAGGAGCTGTGGTCGCGCCAGGGCGGCGGCCACCACGGCCAGCCCCACGACGGCAAGCGCCGCTCGTGCCTGGCCCCCTTCATCGACCATAGCGAGCGCCTGAGCACCTTGCTCGATGACTCGCGCATCCTCGGGATCGCGAAGGACCTGGTCGGCGAGGACTTCAACTACATGGGCAGCGACGGCAACTTCTACGTCGGCGATACCGGGTGGCATTCCGACGGCTGGCACAGCACCCTCACCCACATCAAGATCGCATTCTACCTCGACCCGCTCACCCGCGACAACGGCTGCCTGCGCGTCATTCCCGGCAGCCACCGCGTCGGCGACGGCTACGCCGAGCACCTGCAGCGCACGCAAGGCGCGTGGGACGACCTGTTCGGAGTCCCGGGTTGCGACATCCCGGCGCAGGCGCTCGAGACCCGGCCGGGCGACATCCTGGTCTTCAACCACAACACCAAGCACGCGGCGTTCGGCGGCAACAAGCGGCGGCGCATGTTCACCATGAACCTCTGCCAACGCTTCCCCGAGGCCAAGCTCCAGGAGCTGCGCGACTACATGGCGGGCGGAGCACGCTTCTGGGTCGAACGTGCCTACGGCCCGGCGATGCTCGCCACCGCCACCCCGGCGCGCATGAAGCACCTCGAACAAGCGCTGGCCAACGATGGGCACCTCAAGGAGCTCAGTCGCCAGGCGCGCGAAAAGATGCCGGAACCAGCGCGGGGCTGATCCACGTCGTCGAGCCGCCTGCGCCTGCGCGCGCACGATCGGTGGATGGTGCGCAAGGACGGTCAACGATCGCAATCCCGGGCAATCGCCTGAGCTCCCGCCGGTGCATGATCCGGCGCAGGAGCCACCCGATGTACCGCCATGGACGTGAAGAGATCGAAGCCGTCACCAAGGTCCTCGCCAATGGGCAGTGGTTCCGCTACGGCGACGCCGCAGCTGGCCACCTCGGCGAGGCCGCGCGCTTCGAGCGTGAGTATGCCGAAGCGATGCGATCGCCGCACGTCGGCATGGTGTCCAGCGGTACCGCCGCGCTGATGTGCTGCTACGCCGGGCTCGCCCTCGGGCCCGGGGATGAGGTGATCATCCCCGGATACACGTGGATCGCGTCCGCCCTGGCGCCGTTGCACCACGGGGTGATCCCGGTCATCGTCGACATCGACGAATCGCTCACCCTCGATCCCGCTGCCGTCGAGCGCGCGATCACGCCGCGGACGCGCGCGATCAATCCCGTGCACATGAACGGGCTGGCCTGCGATATGGATGCGCTGCGCGAGATCGCCAGCCGGCGCGGACTCGTGCTGATCGAGGACGCCTGCCAGGCGGATGGGGGACGATGGACCGGAGCGGAACGCCTGGGCGCTCTCGGCGAGATGGGCGCGTACAGCTTCAACTTCTACAAGATGATCTCGTGCGGCGACGGCGGGGCATTCGCAGCGCGATCGCGCGAGCACTATGAGCGCGCGCTGATGTTCCACGACGGGGGATGCATCTTCCGGCCTCACGCCAAAGAGCTCGGGATCGAGTTCTTCTGCGGCATCAACCTGCGGGGCAACGAGATCCTGGCGGCCATCCTGCGCGTCCAGCTCGCGCGCCTCGACGCGATCCTCGACGATCTCCACCGGGTGCGTCGGCGCGTGCTGGCGGTGATCCGGAGCGAAGGGCTCGAACTGGTGCCGCTGCGTGGATCGGATGCCACCGGGACGGCGTCGCATCTCGGCGTGCGCTTCGCCCATGCCGATGATGCCGCCGGCTTCTGCCGTTCGCTTCCCACGCTATCCGGGGGCACGGCCAGCGCGCACCGGCCGATCGATTCCGGTCGCCACGTCTACCGCAACTGGGAGCCGGTGATGGCGCAGCGCGGAGCGTATGCCCAGGCGGCCGATCCGTTCCACCATCCGGCTAACGCGACCGCGCTGCCGGCATATCATCCGGACATGCTGCCGCGAACCCTCGACCTGCTGGCGCGCACGGCTCTCATCGCGCTCCATCCCGACCAGGAGGACGCCACCGCGGATGCGCTCGGCGCAGCGATCGCCGCTAGCGCGCGCCAACCCGCCCACGCCTGAAGGAGCACGATGGCCACCTCGTTCGCGTGGCCCGACGGCCGCCGCTGCGCACTGAGCTTTTCGTTCGACGACGCGCGTCCCTCGCAGATCGCACGCGGCGTCCCGCTGTTCGACCGCTTCGGCGTCCGCGCCAGCTTCTTCGTGCTGATGCGGGCGGTGCGGACTGCGCCCGACCTCTGGCGTGCGGCTCTGCGCAGCGGTCATGAATTCGGCAATCACACCAGCAGCCATCCGTGCAGCGGTAACTTTTCCTTCGTGCGCGACCACGCGCTCGAGGACTTGACCCTCGACGCCATCGAGCGCGACATCCTGGAGGCGAACGCGCAGCTCACAGAGTTCATCGGCAGCGCGCCGACCAGCTTCGCCTATTGCTGCGGCCACAAATTCGTGGGCCGCGGCATTGGGACGCGCAGCTACGTGCCGCTGGTCGCTCGGCATTTCCTTGTCGGGCGCGGGTTCCGCGACGAGTACCCCAACGATCCCACCTTCGTCGATCTCGCGCAGGTGGCCGGCGTCGATGCGGATGGCGCGAGCTCCTCGGATCTCATCCGCCTGATCGATCAGGCGGCCGCAGCCGGCAGCTGGCTGGTGCTGGTCGGACACGAGGTGGCCGACGCCGGCGCGCAGACGGTCATCGCCGCCGAACTGGAGCGGCTGCTCGTCCACCTGCGATCACGGCCCGAGGTCTGGGTGGACACCGTCGGCGCCATCGGCGGTCACGTCGCGTCCGTTCGAGCGCGGTGACTCTTCCAGCTGGTGCCATGGCGCCGGCACCAGCGCGACAGCGCGGACGCCGAGGAGAATCCGATCTCCGCCGCGGCGTCCTCCATGGTCACGTCGCGTGCGATCAACTCCTGGACCCGTTCGAGTCGGCAGCGGTCGATCCAGGCGCGCAGGGTCATACCCGTCTCGGCGCGGAATGCGCGCGCGAGATGGAAGCGGCTGTATCCCGAGAGATGCGCGAGGCCGCCGAGCGTGACGCCGGCGCCAGCGTTTTCCGCGATGTGCTCACGTACGGCAGCGATCGCGCGCGCGCGATGGCTCGCATCGGGCTCCGCTGACGAACGCCAGCCGCTGTCGACGATCCGCGCGATCAGGGCCTGGAGCACCGCGCCGAGGTCGAGCCGCGCGAGCCGCGGATCCGTCGCCGCCTCGGCGCGGCAGCGATCGAGCGCGAGCGCCGCATCGAATCCCATGTCCGCGACGCCCAGCGACACCGCGGCGAGCGGCTGCTCCATATGGCCGCCTCGGGGGAAGAGCTGGCGCGCGTGGACCCAGCCGCGCGCGACACTGATCCACAGATGGCGCGCACCGGCGACATGGACGGGATAGCCGTCATCGTGCGGCTCCAGAGCGTCGAAGTACAGGCAGGTGCCGGGGTCGCAGCGGATGATTCCAGCCGGATGCCCATAGAGCGCGTCGCCGGCGAGACTCATCATGAATTCGCGGTGGGGGTGCGCATGGGTGTGGCGCAAGCGCCAGTTGCGATGAGGGCGGTCGTCGAGCGCGGTGGACTCCGACGGGAAGAGCGACGTCACCAGGCGCCAGCGTCCAGGATCGAGCAGCACGGCGAGTGAGGTGGCGTCGAACAGGTGGTTCGAGGCCTCGGCGCGAGTCACGGGAATGGGCGGTCGCACGTCGGGGATTCTCGTCGCCAGCGTATGATTGCATCCGTGGCTTTGCGCCGTTTTTTTCTCAGCGGCGCGCGGCATGGCAGCACGCCCGCGTCGCGTCCGGAGGCCGTCGAGCCAGGACGAAAAGCGGATCGTCGAATCCCGCGCTCGGCGACAACATCGAATGCGACTGCGATGGCAGCGAGCAGCTCGCACGCGGAGGAGCTTGTGCCCTGGCCTCCTATTCGACCCGCTTTCTTCAATCCTCATGGGCCGACTTTTCTGGTCGCATCTGATGCGGACAGTCGATTACCAGCCGTCACCAGATGGAGCGCTGGCCAACGATGGCCATCTCGAGCCACCCACCTGCCACGCGTCCGAGAAGGATGGTGGAACCAGCTCACGGCGGACTTTTCGCATTGGTCTAGTTAATCTGACCCGTCGAGGCCGCGACATTGACTTCGTCCCGGTGCAGGGATCGTCCGCGGCTCCAGGAGCCACCATGTACATCAGCCTGCTGCTGGACACCGAGGATCTGATCGCGCCGGAGGCTGACGACGTCGCCATGTGGTGTGCGGACATCCTGCACGAGGAGCGCGCGCCGGCGACCTTCTGCGTGGTCGGCGAGAACGCCCGCCTGCTGAAGAGCCGCAAGCGCTCCGACGTCATCGCCTCGCTCACGCGCCACGATATCGGGCTGCACAGCGATCAGCACTCGGTGCATCCGACGATCATGGAATACCTGCGCGACAAAGGGTGGGATGACGGCATCGCCGAGGTCGTCCGCCGCGAGTCGCCGGGCCTCGCCTCGATCCGCGAGGTGTTCGGAAAATCGCCGTCGACCTTCGCCGGACCCGGAGCCACCTGGGGTCCGCAGATCCACGCGGCGATGCGCCAGCTCGGCATCCCGTCGGTGATGTACGCGCTCACCGCGATTCCCGGCGGGCGCAATATCCACCGCTTCGCGGGCACCCGCTCCTATCCGCGCCGCGACTTCACCGACATGAACGATGGCAGCTACCGCAATCCGGTCGAATGGCGCACCAACTTCGACATCAATCTGAAGGCGCTGAAAGCCTTCCAGGATGCCGGCTACCATTGGGCGGGCGTGTTCATGGGCCACCCCACGCACATCCTGCACGAGAACTTCTGGGACTTCGACAATCTCGCGTACGGCAAGACCGTCCCGCGCGCGCAATGGGTGCCGCCGAAGCGGATCAGCGACGCCGATCTGAAGGTCGCGCTGGCGAATTTCCGCACCACCGCACGGACGTTGAGGAACCTGCCCGGCATCGAGATCAAGGCCATCGCCGAGATGAACGCGATCTACGACCGCGCGAGCACCGCACCGGTCGATCGTTCCGGCCAGGAGTCGGTCTGGGAGCGCATCCACGGCGACCTGGCCAAGATCTCGGAATGGCCGATCCTCGAGAAGCAGTTCGATTTCTCCAAGATCGCCGCCACCACGCGCGGTCAGTTGCACACGCTGGAGACCGAATCACTGGTCGCCGGCTGAGTCACCACCACCGCCTGTATCCGTTGTAACCAGCACCAGCCGCTGTCCCGGTGTTGGCCGCTGACGTCCTCCGCCTGTCCCCGAAAAGAGTCCCCATGCGCCTCACTTCCGTCCTGATCCTCGCTCTTGCCGCAACCTTCGCCTGCGGAGGCGACGCCGCCCCCCACGCCGGCGTCGTCAGCAACGTGCTGGTGGTGTCGAACCACGTGGAGGATGTCTCCAGCATCGAAGCCTTCGAGAAATCGATGTTCAAGGAAGGCATGACCGGCGAACAGAAGGCGATCGCGATCTACGACGCGATCGTCACGTTCGGCCACTTCGATCCGCCGCCGGTCGAGCACAGCGCGCTCGACAGCCCGTATCCGAAGGACGCGATCAAGATCTTCAACGTCTATGGCTACTCCTCCGAGGCGACCAGCCTGGCGATGGTGCAGCTGGCGCGGCACGCCGGGATGGAGGCGCGCGCGTGGACGGTGAACAAATGGGGCTGCGTCCCCGAGGTGAAGTACGACGGCGCCTGGCACGCCATGGACCCGACCATGACCTGCTATTTCCGCAACGCCGCCGGCGCCATCGCCAGCGTCGAAGAGCTGCGCGCCGGGGTGAAGGCGTGGTACGAGAAGAATTCCGACTTCCACGGCAACATCGAGAAGATCCGCGGTTCGATCAAGGACGGCGGTATCGCCAAGGGCCCCGACATCCTGAAGAACGGCGCCGGGATGAACCAGACCAACGGCAGCTTCGCCTTCAACTACTTCGGCTGGTACACCGCGATGCTGCTCTACGACGGCGACAACAACACCCCGTTCAACTATGAAGAGAGCTACAACGAGGGCTACCGCGTGAACGTGCAGCTGCGCAGGGGCGAGGTCCTGACCCGACGCTGGAGCAACACCGGCCTGCACGTCAACATGGACGGCGAGGGCGGCGTCCCCGAGACGCTCGCCTGCGCGGTCGGTTCCGGCGTGCTCTACCTCTCGAGTCAGCTCGGCGACCTCGGCAACGGACGCATCGGCAACGGTACTCTCGCCTACCAGATGCCGGCGACCGATGCCGACTTCCAGGACGCGGTGCTGTCCGCTGACAATGCGGTCGGCGGTGCGACCATCCATGCCAAGGATGCGGCCAAGCCGGCGTCGTTCGTACTGCGCATGCCGTGCAGCTACATCTATCTGACGGGCAAGCTGTCGTTCACCTCCGCCGGCGCGGTCACCGTCTCGTTCTCCGACAACAACGGCCTCGATTGGCGCGAGCTCGCCAAGCCGGCGGCGGGCGCGCAGGAGATCGACCTCAAGTCGTTCGCCTTCCGCCGGTACGATTACCGCCTGCGCTTCGCCTTCGAGGGCGCCGGCGCATCGATCACCCCGCCGCTGATCACCCATGACATCCAGCACTCGCAGCGTCCGCTGCCCGCGCTCGGCCAGGGCGAGAACACCATCGCGTTCAGCGCCGGGCCCGACGAGGGAACGATCACCATCGAAGGCGCCGGGCTCAAGTCGAAGGGCAAAGGGCCCACGTTCGAGGATTTCCACGCCAAGCTCGAGAACATCAACAAGGGCATCCTGGAGCAGTGGGGGACGATGTCGCCAGAGGGCACCGGGTCGGTGACCTATCCCGTCGAGACTCCGAACGACATGAAGCGGCTGCGCTTCGGCTGCGATTACCGCGCCGGCGGCGAAGGCGACGGCTGGGATCTGCAGGTGTCGTTCGACGACGGCAAGACCTTCACCACCGTCGGCCGCACCCCGGGGCCGATCAAGCAGAGCGCCAAATTCGTCACCTGTTCAGACATTCCGCCGAAGACGCGCAAGGCGCTGGTGCGCTTCTCGGGCGCGAGCAAGGGCAACACCGTGCTGTTCCGTTCGCGCATCGACGCCGACTACGTCGAAGCGCACGGCGCGTTCGCGCCGGTCCAGGTGACCTACCAATGGGAGGAGAACGGCCAGGCCAAGCAGGATGTCCATATCGCGACCTCGGCGAAGGACACCTACAAGATCAGCTGCGGCACGAAGCCGAAGATGGTCGCTGTCGTGGTCGAACGCTCGAAATAGGCGAGGTCACGCGCTTGGTCGGCTGACCAGGCGCGCGATCAGCGCCCCGATGCACGCACCGGCGAGATCGGCGACCGCATCGAGGACCTCGCCATCGCGGCCGATCGGCAGCACGGCCTGCAGGATCTCGGTGGTCGACGCCAGGACGCAGGCGCCGATCAGCATCGGCAGCGGCCCGAGGCGCGCCCAGCGCCAGAGCAGCGCGAGCACGCAGAAGACCCCGGCGTGTTCGAGCTTGTCCTCGTGCGGGAAATGCGGCTGCGGGACGTAGGTCGCTGGCGTCAGCAGCATCGCCACCACCACCGCCGTGGCGATGACTGCGAGGATGGTCGGACCGGGCCGCAGCGCTGCACGCATGACGGATCGTCGTCGCCCCCACCGGCCAAGTCCATCACCGACCCCCTGCCTTGTCGCCGCCCGGCCTCGGCGTAGACCGGACGCGATGGACACCATCGACCAGCAGGTCCCGCGCCGATGGAGCTGGTCGCGAGCGGCCACGCACGTCCAGCGCGACCTGCTGCTGTTCGTGATCGGTCTGGCTGCCCTAGGCGCGGTGCGCATCGTCTTCATCGGGATCTTCCATCGCCACCTCGGACCGGGCGCCGGAACGCTCCCGCTGCTATCGGTGATGTTCAATGGCATGCGCTTCGACGGGCGCATCGCCATCGTCGTCGTGGCCCCGACCCTGCTCGTCAGCCTGTGCGCGCTGCGCTGGGCGGTCGGGAGCTGGCTCGCCATCCTCCGCCTCGCTCTCGGTTGGACCTTCCTGTCGCTCACCGTGCTGCTGGCCGCCGTCGATGTCGGCTTCTTCGTGGAATATGACGACCAGTTCAACCACTTCGTCCTCGGCGCGTTCTACGACGACTTCGCGGCAATCGTGAAGACGGTGTGGGCCGAGCATCACGTCGTGCTCTTCCTGTGCGCCTGGCTGGCAGCGATCGCCGCCATCGGCTGGATCC
>JACDEN010000570.1 GCA_013816415.1 Planctomycetota bacterium | reverse complement strand
CCCTCGACCATCCCCGCCGGAGAGCGCCGTGCCCGATCCCGAGAAGAAGAAGAAACCGAGCCTTCCCAACGCCTGGCGCGAAGCCAAGGAGCTGATCTTCGCGAACCGCTGGCGGCTGGTCGTGGGGCTGGGGCTCATCTTCATCAACAGCCTGTCCGGACTGGTGCTGCCGTGGAGCGCGCAGCCGCTGGTCGATCGGGTGGTCGACCGCCAGGAGTACGATCTGTTGCCGATCATCGCCATCGCCGCGGGGATCGCGGTGCTGGTGCAGGCGGCCTCGTCGTTCGGTCTGTCGCAGCTCTTGAGCATCGCCGCCCAGCGCGCGGTCACCGACATGCGCATGCGCGTGCAGGCGCACGTCAACCGCCTGCCCGTGCGCTATTTCGATTCGGTGCAGTCCGGGCAGCTGATCTCGCGCATCATGACCGATGCCGAGGGGATCCGCAATCTGGTGGGCACCGGGCTGGTGCAGCTGATCGGCGGATTGATCACCGCGATCGTCGCGATGGGCGTGCTCATCCATCTCAATTGGCATCTCACGGTGATCACCGTGATCGTGCTGATCATCTTCGGCGGCGCCTGCGCCTTCGCCTTCACCCGGCTGCGGCCGCTGTTTCGTGAGCGCGGCAAGATCAATGCCGAGGTCACCGGCCGTCTGGGCGAATCGCTCGGCGCGATCCGCGTGGTCAAGGCCTACGTCGCCGAGGAGCGCGAAGAGCAGGTATTCCGGGAGGGGGCCGAACGGCTGTTCCGCAACGTCGCGCAGTCGATCACCGGCGTCTCGGGGATGACCGCGCTCACCACCGTCACCGTGGGCATCGTCGGCGTCAGCATGATCATGATGGGCGGCCACAGCATGATCGCCGAGTTCGCGCACGCCGGCACCGGCATGACCAAGGGCCAGTTCTTCCAATATCTGATCTTCACCGGTCTGGTCGCCGCTCCGGTGGTGCAGATGGCGTCGATCGGCACGCAGATCACCGATGCTTTCGCTGGACTCGACCGCATCCGCGAGATCCGCCGCATGGCCACCGAGGAGGAGGAGCACGGCGGACGCGACGCCGCCGGCATTCTGCAGGGCGACGTGGTCTTCGAGGGCGTGTCGTTCGCGTACGAGGCGGGCAAGCCGGTGCTCTCCGACATCGCCTTTCATGCCCCGCCCGGTTCCACCACCGCGCTGGTCGGCTCCAGCGGTTCCGGCAAGAGCACGCTGGTCGGACTGGTGATGGCGTTCCACCGACCGCTGACCGGTCGCGTGCTGATCGACGGCCGCGACCTGTCCTCGATCGCGCTGCGCGACTACCGCCGTCTGCTCGGGGTGGTGCTCCAGGACAACGTCCTCTTCGATGGCACCATCATCGACAACATCCGCTTCTCGCGTCCGCAGGCCACCCTCGAGGAGGTGGTCGAGGCCGGCCGCATCGCGCGCTGCGACGAGTTCGTCGCCGGCTTCACCAAGCAGTGGGAGACCGTGGTCGGCGAACGCGGGGTCAAGCTCTCGGGCGGCCAGCGCCAGCGCATCGCCATCGCCCGCGCGATCATCGCCAAGCCGCAGATCCTGGTCCTCGACGAGGCGACCTCGAGCCTCGACAGCGAGAGCGAAGCGCACGTTCAGGCGGGATTGCGCGAACTGCGGCGCGGGCGCACCACCTTCGTCATCGCGCACCGCCTCTCGACCATCCGCTCGGCAGACCAGATCCTGGTGCTCGAGGGCGGACGCATCGTCGAGCGCGGAACCCACGACCAGCTGTTCGAGGCGCACGGCCGCTACCGGCAGCTGCACGACCGCCAGTATCAGATCGAGAGCGACCATTACCTGAATCCAGGCGAGGATCCGCGTAGGCCGCGGACGGGCGCGCCGACGCTGGCGTGATCATTCTGGGTAGGGCCCCGGCTTCCCGCAGATGAAATCTCCGTAGCCATTGGTATGTATGCATCCGGCGGGCCGAATGCCGGCGCCCGACCGCCGAGGAGCCTCCATGCGAAACCTGTCCGTCCTGTTGCTCGCGTCCTGCATATCACTGGCGATGTCGACGGCGATCAGCGCCGAAGCGATGAGCCCGGGCAGCCACAAGAGCCTCAAGGCCGGATCTGGCACCTGGGATTGCTACGTGCCGAAGAGCTATGCCGACAAGGCCGACGAGTTCTTTCCGGTGCTGTACATCAGCAATCCGAGCGGCGATCCGGGATTCCGCGGACTCGAGGCCTGGTCGGAACGCCGCGGCGTCATCCTTGTCACCATCAATGACAGCAAGAACGGCCCAACCGAACCGAACATCGTCGCCCAAGACGCGGTGCTGGGCGAAAGCGACAAGCTGCTGCGCGTGCATCCCTGCCTGCGCTATGCCACCGGGCAGAGCGGCGCCGGCGCTGCGAGCATGAAGATGATCACTCGCTATCCGGACCGCTTCGCCGGCGCGATGATCC
This sequence comes from Planctomycetota bacterium, assembly GCA_013816415.1. GTDB lineage: Bacteria > Planctomycetota > UBA11346 > UBA11346 > UBA11346 > JACCZE01. The sequence continues at coordinate 562 of JACDEN010000570.1, read as the reverse complement.
AGGTCCACAGCGCGGGTCCGCCGCCCAAGCATGTCGCGGTGGTGTACGTCGGAGGCCGCACCGACGATACCCATCCGTGGGCCGCGGTGAAGACCGCTTATGAAACCGCCAAGGGCATGGGCTGTCCGGCGCGCTTCATCGATGATCCGGGCACCCACGATACCGCGGTGCACATCGGCGAAGCGCAGGCGGCGCTGCTCGACTGGCTGTTGCTGTCGACCTGCGCAGCGCATCCCAAGCTCGACAAGGCTGGCCTCGCCAGCGGACTCGCGCGCCTCCAGGCCGAACTCGCCGCCATTCGCGAGTCACCGGCGGCGGATCAGCCGCAGCGCTGCGAGACCCTGCTCGACATCCCGGTGGTGGCGAATGACAAGAAGCTCGGCCTGGAGCTGCGCCAGGTATGGATGGATGGCGTCATGGCTGCGGCCGATGCGGCCGGCGACAAGAATCGGGAGCACGAGGTGCTGATGCACGCCGCCGACCATCCGGCCTTCGCCAGCTGCGGTCCCAAGGCGACCAAGGCGCTGAACGAACGGCTCAAGGCGCTGCGCTCCGAGGAGCC
>JACDEN010000569.1 GCA_013816415.1 Planctomycetota bacterium | reverse complement strand
GTCGCCGCGCGCGATCACCTCGAGCCCCATCAGCGGTTCGTCGAGGGTCTGCACCACCGCGGCGCCGAGCGCTTCAGCGGCGTAGAGGTAACCGTCGATCGCCGGATCCACGCGCAGCTGCACGTTCACCGCGTTGATGATCTTCCCACTCGCGAAGTAGGCGTTGAACTGGTTGGCGATGTCGACCGAGACCTTGACCTGGGCCTCCTCGGTGCTCGCGCCGAGATGTGGCGTGAGGATGATGTTCGGCAGGCCGAAGAGCGGGCTCGACGCTGGCAGCGGCTCCTCGGCGAACACATCGAGCGCGGCGCCGGCGATGGTTCCGGCCTTGAGCGCGTCGGCGAGCGCCTGCTCGTCGATGATGCCGCCGCGGGCGACGTTGACGATGCGCGCGCTCTTCTTCATCTGCTTGAAGCGGTCGGCGTTGATCAGGTTGCGCGTCTGCTCGGTCAGCGGCGTGTGCACGGTGATGATGTCGGCGCGCGGCAGCAGCTGATCCATGCTCACCGATTCGATGCGCAGCTCCTTCGCCACTTCGGGGCTGAGGAACGGATCGCAGGCGATGACGTTCATGCCCGCGGCCTGCAGCACCTGGGCGACGTGCTTGCCGATCTTGCCGAGGCCGACGATGCCGAGGGTCTTGCCGTCGAGTTCGATGCCGGTGAAGCTCTTCTTGTCCCACTCGCCCTTCACCAGCTTGGCGTGGGCCTGCGGGATCATGCGCGCGGCGGCGAAGATCATGCCGATGGTGTGCTCGGCGGCCGAGACGATGTTGCCCATCGGAGCGTTCATGACGATGACGCCGGTGACGGTCGCCGAGGGCAGATCGACGTTGTCGACGCCGACGCCGGCGCGTCCGACCACTTTCAGATTCGGGGCGCCGGCGCGGATCACCTTCTCGGTCACCTGGGTCGCCGAGCGGATGACCAGGCCTTCGTACTCGCCGATGATGCGCATCAGCTCGTCGACCGAGAGCTTGCGGTTGTCGACGGTATGGCCGCCATGCTTGAGGATCTCGAGACCTTCCGCGGCCATGCCGTCGGCCACCAGGATCTTTGCCATGCGCGCTGCCCCTTTGCGTCCAGGGTGTCGCTCGCCGATCGATGATGTCAAACGCAGACCCCCGCTTTGTCTACGCTCAGCGCATCGATGGCGAAAAGTTCATGCGTGGACAGAATACCATGGTCGGGTCCTGGCCGCGGCGACGCATGGACCGACGCCTCCGCCCGCATAGGTTGCTATGGACCGCATGAGCTACGAGATCCGCGATCCCATCCACCGGACCATCCTCCTGTCGGAGGTGGAGCGCCCGGTCGTCGACCACCCGTGGGTGCAGCGGCTGCGCCACATCCGTCAGCTCGGCTTCGTCAGCATGGTCTACCCGTCGGCGGTCCACGACCGCTTCCAGCATTCACTGGGGACGATGCATCTGGCCGGCGTGCGCTTCCAGCACCTGCTCGCGGCCAAACCGCCGGCGCTCGCAGCCTATGACGAGGCGGACCTCGCCTACGCCTACCAGGTCCTACGCTTCGCCGGCTTGCTGCACGACGCCGGCCATCCGCCGTTCAGCCACACGGCGGAGGCCTACATGCCGTCGGTCGCGCAGGTCCTGCTGCCAGCAGACTGGTACCGCGAGGGCATGCGTCCCGGCGGGCGCCAGGCGACGCACGAGGATTTCTCGCTCGCCCTGGTCCACGGTCTCGCGGTCGACGGCACGCTCGACGAGCACCTCGCGCGCGACATCGCGGCGGTGCTGTCGAAGACGGTGCGCCGCAGCCCCCGGCTCAACGCCCTCGGCAGCCTGGTCGGCATCCTGCGCGCCCTGGTCAGCGGCGAACTCGACGCCGACCGCTGCGACTACCTGCTGCGCGACAGCCATTTCTCCGGCGTCACCTACGGCATCTACGATCTGCAGCGGCTGATCGCCACCGAGACCGTGCTCGCCGGCCCCGACGGCCCCGAGCTCGGACTCGATGTGCATGGTGTGCACGCGCTCGAAGGGCTGCTGCTCGCGCGCTACCACATGTTCCTGCAGGTGTACTTCCACAAGACGCCACCGGCGTTCGAGTACTACCTCGACCGCGCCATCGCCGAGGGCGAGATCGAGTTCTCGCTGGCGCGCGGGCTGAGCGATCTGGTCGATCTGCGCGACGACTCGGTGGTCTCGCGGCTGTACGCCGCGCGCGCGCGCGACCTGCCGTGGAGCCGGCGCATCCTCGATCGCGAACCGGCGAAACTGGTGCTGCGCGAGCGCATCGGCGCCGACGCCCAGGAGAACTTCCTGTCGCAGGAGCTGGTCGGCGCGCTGGCGCAGGCGTCGTGCCACGTGTTCCAGCGGCATTCGCGTCAGACCTTCACCAATCTCGCCGGCGCGGGCGCGGCCGAGGCCGGCACCCGCCTGCTCTGCGAACGCCGCGTGCTCGGGCGCCCGATCATCGAGTCGGTGACCGCGCACTCAGAACTGCTCGCCAGCTTCAACAAGCCGATCGACCTCCGCCACACCTACGTGCTGCGCGGCGACGCCGATCGCGCGGTGGCGGTGATGGAAAAATTGCAGGCGTGGTGAGCGGCGGGACCCGGTGAACGTCCTCATCCTCGGCTGCGGAACCATCGGCGGCATGGTTGCGGCGATCCTCGGGGCGCGCGGTCATCGCTGCGTCGGCGTGCGGCGCACCGCTGCGCCACCGGTGGAGGGGGTTTCGACGATGGTCGGCGATCTCGCGGATCCGGCGCTGTACCGGCGCCTCGATACATCGTTCGACGCGGTGCTCATCTCCGCGAATCCCGGATTCCGCCGCGGCCGCGACAACGGGCTCGCCGCCGGCGCGCTGCTGGTCGGTGCACAGCTTCCGCGCGCGCGCCTGGTCTACAGCGGAACCACCGCGGTCTACGCCGATGCCGGCGGAGCCGATGTCGACGAGAGCGGCGCGCTCGCCGACGATCCGGCGGTGGCCGGACTGCTCGCCATTGAACGCGCGGTGTGCGCGCAC
>JACDEN010000568.1 GCA_013816415.1 Planctomycetota bacterium | reverse complement strand
CCCTCGGCTGGATCAAGCCCGAGGTCGTCACGGCGATCCGCCGCCTGATCAAGGAGGACAAGCGCCGGGTGAAGCTCGAAGAAGGCCTGATCGCATTGTGGCAGAACAGCGGCTTCGAGGCGCAGGCGACGATGCGCGCGGCCGACCGCTTCGGCCACGATCTCGACGACGTCGACCAGGCGCTCAGGCGCATGCGCCGCTACCGCGACGACAGCGGCAACACCCAGCTCGATTACACCGGCAAGAGCGGCGTCGAGACCATGCTCGACGTGCTGCGCCACGATGCCGATCCCGAATTGCGCGAGGCGGCGCTGAGCCTGCACCTCCAGCTCGACCTGACCCGGCCCGGCAAGCCGAGCCGCATGGTCTTCAACCACATCGAATTCGACTTCCACCCGCCGGGGTCGGTCAAGGGCACGGCGCCGGTGCGCGCGCTGCTGATGGGCACCGAGCACGAGGTCACGCCCAGCTACCTGCGCAAGCACAAGCGCGACCTGTCGCTGACCTGCTACGACGCCTTCCACAACACGCTGCTCGACGCGCTCGACACCGGCAAGGTGCGCAACTGGCACGAGCTGACTTCGCACCTGATCAAGGCCAACACCGACGTGCGCATCCTCGGCAGCCTCGGCCTCGATGACTACCTCGGCCACTGCGTGCTGATGTCGCAGGACATGGCCAAGCGCACGAAATCGCTCGGCGGCTCGCGCACCTGGGCCGACACCGGCAGCGACCCGAAGCTCGGGATCCTGCGCGACATGAAGGTGCTCATCGATCCGCAGTACGAGGAGATCTACGGCCTGATCCTCGACGCCGCCGACCACGGCATCAAGTTCGAGTCGGGTCCGAAGGACATCGAGACCACCTGCGCGACCCAGGACCGCGTCGCCATCTACATCGTCCGCAGCGGCTCCACCGTCGCGTGCACGCCCGGATTGTGCGTGGTCGGCGAGGAGCTGATCATCTCCGAGACCATCGTCGCGGTGAACCAGGAGCGCCTCGACCACAACCGCAACATCGGTAAGCTGGTCGAGAGCCTGGCGCCGACGCAGGCCGATCATGCTCCGGCGTGGCGCGCGAAGCTCGCCGCCAAGCTCGGGGACCGCCTGGTATGAGCGGCGACAAGAAGATCATCGTCCCGGGAACGAACAATCCCGCCTCGCTCGCCAAGGTCCTCGAGTCGATGGCCGACCAGCAGCGCGTGGCGACGCTGATCGTCCGCCGCGGCGAACGCTTCCTGCTGAAGATCACCGAGATCCGCAAGGAGGTGGTGATCGGCGAGGTCCGCTGCCTGCACTGGTCGCCAGAGATGGGCCGCAAGATCTATCAGAGTTACCAGCACGAGGCCCAGTTCAGCGAAGGCAAACGCGAGATCCTGCTGGCGGACGCGATCGAGAAGTTCGGCAAGGAAGCGCACAAGTACCGGGTGTATATTCCGATCGATGATGTGACGGCGGTCTATGAGGATGTTGATGACCGGTTCGATCAGACGCCGTTTTTGCCGTTGCCTTGAACAGCCGCTGAACAGCCGCTGAACAGCCGCTGAACAGCCGCTGAACAGCCGCTGAACAGCCGCCATCATGGGCGACGGTGACTGATCTCGATATTCGAAGCGGCTGTCACAGCGGCTGTCCAGCGGCTGTCCAGCGGCTGTCCCACAGTCCTCCTTCCCCGACAATAACGTCATGCCACGCACGATCCTCTTCATCGACAATTGGCCTGAATTCCATCCGCGGGGATTCTTCCAGGATCGGTTCCATGAGATTCCGGTGTGCGCGGAGGCGAATGGCTGCGCGGTCACGGTCGTGCATCATAGCGCGGTCGATCCCGAGGAGTGGATCGCGAAGCCGCCGGGCGCGATCCTGCTGTCGGGGAGCCGGCTGAACATCGTCGATGAGCCGAGCGAGGATCCGATCAATGGCGCGCCGCTGGTGCGCTTCGCGGCGGTGACCGAGCTGCTCGCGCGGCTGCCGAGCGTGCCGACACTCGGGATCTGCTTCGGACATCAATACCTGGCGAAAGCGGCGGGCGGGACGCTCGCCAAGATGGCGACGGCGCGCGATGAACCTGATTTCGAGATCGCATTCGCAGAGCGGCATCCGCTGCTCGACGGACTGCCGGAGCGGCCGCGCTTCGTCGAGAGCCACGGGTGGCGCGTCGAGCGGCCGGGCGCGGATTTCCGCACCATCGCCACCTCGCCCGACGGCGTCGAGATGGTCGTCCATCGGACGCTGCCGCGCATCGGCGTGCAGTTCCATCCCGAATACTATCCGCGCCAATCCCCGGAGACCCGCCACGGACGGCGCTTCCTCGAGAATTGGCTGAGGTCGCTGACATGATCCCTCCGATTCCGAAGATCCTTGCGCGGCGCGAGATCAGCGCGAACCGCTTCCTGACCTATGTCGAGGAGGATCTCACCGACCGCACCGGCAAGCCGTACACCTATTACCAGGTCGAAGCGAAATGGGATGCGGTGCTGGTGGTGCCGATCCTGTCGGACGGCCGCATCGTCCTCGAACGCATCTACCGCCATCCGTACCGCGCGTACCTGCTCGAATTCCCCGCCGGCGGCATCGAACGTGGTGAGGATCCGCTGAACGCCGCGAGACGCGAACTCGAGGAGGAGACCGGCTATGTCGCCGGCCACGTCCAGACGCTCGGCGTCTGCGAAGCGATGCCGGGACTCCTGCGCTTGCGATTGCATGTCGTACTGGCGACCCAGCTCACGCCGTCGAAACAGGAGAGGAAGCTGGAGGCGATGGAGATGCTGGAGGTCGAGGTGATGACGGTTGAGGAGGCGTGGGCGGAAGCGGAGAAACAGCCGACGAGTTCGTTTCTGACGATGGGGTTGTTGTGGTATTTCAGGAACAGCCGCTGAACAGCCGCTGAACAGCCGCTGAACAGCCGCTGAACAGCCGCTGAACAGCCGCTGAACAGCCGCTGAACAGCCGCTGAACAGCCGCTGAACAGCCGCTGAACAGCCGCTGAACAG
>JACDEN010000567.1 GCA_013816415.1 Planctomycetota bacterium | reverse complement strand
GATCGCGCCAGTGCCGGTGCGCGCGGAGCCCGAGCCCGCCCCGGTCGCCGTCGAGCCGACGCCAGAACCCGCGTTAGCAGCTCTCGAGCCGGCTCCCGCGAAGCCGCCGTCCGCCCAGCCCGCCGAAGAGCCGGGTACCGCCAAGCGCTTCTTCAACAATGTGAAGAAAGCCGTCGGTCTCGGACCGAAGGATCCCGCGGCCGCGTCGACCCCCGCACCTGAGGCGGCGCAGCCGTCGCCGACTCCAGCACCGACGCCGATCGCCAAGCCGCCTCGTCCCGCGCCGACGACGAAGCCCGAGCCGCAGCCGGTGGCGAAGGTCGCGCCGAATCCCCAGCTCGAGACCTCGCGTCGGCAGATGTTCGAGCGCAAGATCGCGACCGCTGTCGAGGACGCCGGCGATGGCGGACTCGCGGTGCGCGTCGATCCCGCGGTGAAGTCGCTCGACCCCATCAAGAACTTTCCGATCACCCGGCTCGATCTGACCGGATGCGTGCGGATATCCGACCTGCTGCCTCTGCACGGGACCGCCGTGCGCTGGCTGTCCCTCAACGGCTGCAAGGATATCGAATCGCTCAAGGGCCTCGAGCTGTGCCCATTGACCCAGCTCGACCTTACGGGCTGCGTGTCGCTCGAGAAGGATCTGTCGTCGCTCAAGGGCAAGGCGCTCACCGATCTGCGCCTGGTCACTTGCGAGCATCTCACGTCCCTGGCGGGGATCGAGGGCATGCCGCTGAGCATCCTCGATCTCAGCGGCTGCCGCCGGCTGCAGTCGATCGTCCAGCTGCAGGGAATGCCGCTGTCGCATCTGTGGCTCGCGAAGTGCTCGCGCCTGACCAGCCTCGACGGCCTCGTCGGGATGCCGCTGGTCGAGCTCGACATCTCGGGCTGCGACAGCGTGGTGTCGGTCGCTCCACTGCGCGGCCTGCCCCTGACGCGGCTGAAGATCGACGCCTGCAAACGTCTGCCGAGCCTCGATGGTCTGCAAGGCATGCCCCTCACTGAACTCGACCTGTCGCGATGCTCGAGTCTCAAAGGCGACCTCTCGGGCCTGCAGGGGATGCGGCTCACGCGCCTGGTGCTGATGCGTTGCGACCGGCTGTCGAGCCTGGCCGGACTCACGGGAAATCCGCTGGTCTCGCTCGAGATCACCAGCTGCGAGAACCTCACGGGCGACCTCTCGGATCTCGCGGGGCTGCCGCTGACGCAGCTCTTCCTGCGCGACTGCCCGAGCATCGGATCGCTCAACGGTCTTCAGAAGCTGCCGATCAAGCGCCTGATCCTGGCCGGCTGCAAGCGCATCACCGATCTCTCGCCGGTGCGCGACATCCCCGGCATCGAGGTTGTCCGCTCCGACTGATCGGCCGCGCGTTTCATATCCCGCGACAGGCGGTATGAGGGGGCCATGACCCGCCTCTGGTCCATCATCGTCTGGATCGCCATCGCGTCGGGCGGAGCGGGCGCGTTCGCCGTGCTGGCGCTCTCGCGCGGCGAACGCGTCAGCGCGATCTGGATGCTGGTCGCGGCGATCTGCACCTACGCGGTCGGCTACCGCTTCTATAGCCGCATCATCGCCCGCAACATCTTCGCGCTCGACGATGCGCGGCCGACGCCCGCGGTGCGGCTGGAGGATGGCCACGATTACGTCCCCACCAACCGCTGGGTGGTATTCGGCCACCATTTCGCCGCCATCGCCGGGGCCGGTCCGCTGGTCGGGCCGATCCTCGCCGCCCAGTTTGGCTATCTGCCGGGCACCATCTGGATCATCGTCGGCGTGGTTCTCGCCGGGGCGGTCCAGGATCTGGTGATCCTCTGCGCGTCCATGCGACGCGACGGGAAATCCCTGGCGCAGATGGCGCGCGAGGAGATCGGGCGTCCCGCTGGCTGGATCGCCCTGCTGTCGATCCTCGGCATCATCCTCATCCTCATCGCCTTCCTGGCGCTGGTGGTGGTGCAGGCGCTGGCCAAGAGCCCATGGGGAACCGTGACCATCGCGCTCACCATCCCGATCGCCGTGCTCATGGGCTTCTGGATGCGCTGGCTGCGTCCGGGCCGCGTGCTCGAAGCGAGCATGATCGGGGTCGCGCTGCTGATCGCGTCGCTCTTCGTCGGACGGTGGGTGGCCGCCGACCCGGCGCGCGCGGCGGCGTTCACCTTCAGCGCTACGCACATGGCCTGGATGGTCCTGGCCTACGGATTCGTGGCCGCGGTGCTGCCGGTGTGGATGCTGCTCGCGCCGCGCGATTACCTGTCGGCGTTCGTCAAGGTCGGGACCGTCGCGCTGCTAGCGGTTGGCATCGTGCTGGTGATGCCGGACCTGCGCATGCCCGCAATAAATCCGCTCTGCGTCGGCGACGGCGCGTGGGCGACCGGCACCGGACCGGTGGTGAAGGGGACGATCTTCCCCTTCTGCTTCATCACCATCGCCTGCGGCGCGATCAGCGGATTCCATGCACTGGTCGCCAGCGGCACCACCCCGAAGCTGATCGAGCGCGAATCGCAGGCGCCGATGATCGGCTACGGCGGCATGCTGATGGAGAGCTTCGTCGCGGTCATGGCCATGGTCGCGGCGTGCTCGCTGGAGCCCGGCATCTATTTCGCGATGAACAGCGGCCAATTCAAAGGCATGACCAACGATCTGCCGCAGGTCGCATCCACCATCAACGGCTGGATCGGAGCGTGGTCGGCGACGGTCAGCGCCCAGGACCTCGAGAACGCGGCGCGCGAGGTCGGCGAGACCACGGTGGTGAGCCGGGTTGGCGGAGCGCCGACTCTCGCGGTCGGGATGGCGAAGATCTTCAGCAACGCCTTCGGCGGCGGCGGCACGGCGATCTGGTACCATTTCGCTATCCTGTTCGAGGCGCTGGTCATCCTCACTACCATCGACGCTGGAACCCGGGTCGGTCGATTCCTGTTCCAGGAGCTCGTCGGCCACGTGTGGAAGCCGCTTGGCCGCCTGTCGTCGCTGCCTGGTGTGCTGCTGTGCAGCGCGC
>JACDEN010000086.1 GCA_013816415.1 Planctomycetota bacterium | reverse complement strand
GGTCGGGACAGCGCGCAGTCGACCTTCGGCACGATGCCGCCGCCGACGCCGCGCATCGCCAGGTATTCGCTGCCGCCGAGTTCGTTGCGAGTCAGCCCGACGACCACCACCGCGTCGCCAGAGCGCTTGGCGTCCATGGTCACCGCCATCTTCACGTCCGGCATCACTGTCATTGCCGTGATCAGCAGGGTGTGCGGAATGCGGATGGTGCGGCCATGGTAGGTGAACTCGTTCGACAGGCTGTCCTTGCCGGAGATGAATGGCGTGCCGTAATACATCGCGAAATCGTAACAGGCCTGGCAGGCGCGCACCAAGGCGCCGAAGACCTCGGGATCCGTGCACTTCGCCCAGCTGAAATTGTCGAGGATGGCTACGCGATCGAGCGGCGCGCCCACGCACACCAGGTTGCGCAGCGCCTCCTCGATGCCGGCCGCTGCGGCGTGGTAGGCGTCGACATCGCTGAAGTTGGTGTTGAGTCCGCAAGCGACGGCGACGCCGCGATCGCGTCCGGGTAGCGGCGCCACCACCGCGGCGTCGCTGGGTCCGTCGTGATCGACGCCGACCAGCGGCTTGACGATCGATCCGGCCTGCACCTCGTGGTCGTACTGGCGGATGACCCATTCCTTGCTCGCCACGTTCGGCCGCGCGAGGACATCCGCGAGCGCCTGGGCGAGGTCCTTGACGGGACTGATGACGGCATCCTTCTCGACCGGCAGCGCGAAGCGCGCCTGGCGCTTCAGCCGCGGCACGCCGTCGTGCAGGAAATGCATGTCGAGGTCGGCGACCTGCTGGCCGTGATAGACCAGTTCGAGCCGCCCGGTATCGACGATGGTGCCGATCGCCGTCGCTTCGACGCCTTCGGCTGCGAAGATCGCCAGCGCTTCCTTCAGCTTTCGCCCCGGCACCGCGGCGACCATGCGCTCCTGCGATTCGCTGATCCAGATCTCGGCGTAGCTGAGACCGGCGTACTTGAGCGGCACCAGGTCGAGCTCGACCCGGCATCCGCGTTCGGCTGCCATCTCGCCGACCGCGCTCGAAAGCCCGCCGGCCCCGCAGTCGGTGATCGCGCTGAAGCAGCCGGCATCGCGCGCCTGGAGCATGGTGTCGAGGACCTTCTTCTCCTCGATCGCATTGCCGATCTGCACGGCGCCGCTCGACACCACCTCCGACTCGTTGGTCAGCTCGGCGCTGCTGAAAGTGGCGCCGTGGATACCATCGCGGCCGGTGCGGCCACCGATCACCAGGATGTGGTCGCCAGCGAGCGCTGACTTCTCGATCGCGCCGAGCGGGATCAGCCCACCGGTGCCGCAGAACACCAGGGGATTGCCGACGAAGCGCGCATCGAAGCGGATCGCGCCGTTGACCGTGGGGATGCCCATGCGGTTGCCGTAATCGCGCACACCCGAGACCACGCCGCGCATCAGGCGCCGCGGATGGATGGTTCCGGGCGGCAGATCGGCGGCGTCCGCGTTGAGGTCGCCGAAGCAGAAGACATTGGTGCTGAAGATCGGCTTGGCGCCGATCCCGGTGCCGATGACATCGCGGACCACGCCGCCGAGCCCGGTATTGGCGCCGCCGTAGGGCTCGATCGCCGACGGACGGTTGTGGGTCTCGACCTTGATGCAGACGCCGAAGTCGTCGTCGTACGCGATGACACCGCTGTTGTCCTTGAACACCGACAGGCACCAGGGCGCGGCGATCTCGGAGGTGGCTCGTGCGATGGTCTGCTTCAGCAGGTTGTCGATCACCACCGTCGCGACCGGGCCGTCGACGCCGACCGGACCGGTGTATTCGACCAGCCCCTTGAGCGTCTTGTGGACGCAGTGCTCGGACCAGGTCTGGGCGAGCGATTCGAGCTCGACGTCGGTGGGATTGCGTTTGGCGGTGCGGAAATACGTCTGGATGGTGCGCATCTCGTCGAGGGTGAGACTCAGTGAGCCGGCGCGCGACAGCTCGGTCAGTCCGGCGTCATCGAGCTTGCCGATCTCGACCTCGGTGCGGGCGTGGCGGTCGGTGCCGCCCGGCGCCTTCAGCCGCAGCGGCTCGCGCGGATCGATGGCGACCTCCTCGATCGCCTGGTTGGCCAGGGTCTTCCAGGCGAGACGTTGCAGATCGTCATCCGTACCACCGGTGACCTCCACCCGGGTTCCGACCCGGACCAGCGACAGCATGATGCCGAGATCCGCGGCGCCCTTGACGATCGAGGCCTCGACCGGGTCCATGACGCCGGTCTTGCGCTGCACCTCGATGACGCGGCGGCCATCGACAGCAGGCGGCACCAGGGTCGCGCGTTCGATCACCGGATCGCACAGCAGCGTGGTCGCCAGGCGCTGGGCGGCCCGCTGGTCGAGATCGCCCTGCACCAGGTAGTAGCGGCTGCGCCGCAGGTGCGTGATGCGATCGAGCCCGAGCAGCCGCGCCTCGTGCGCCAGGTGGTGATCCGGGCCGGGCGAGGAGGCTGCGACGTCGATGCGGAAGGTGGCCATGGGTGGGGCGCTAGTGTGGTGCGGCGGGGGAGCCGGCAAGATGGCTGTCAGTCGGGGGCTTTCGCCCCCAAACCCCCGCGACCTTTGTCGCCGTTCGATCCTGGCTGGGGCAGCCAGGATCGTCGCGTGATGGGCTTCGCCCATTTTATCACGCGACCACGGCTCGGCGGTCGAGAGACGAGCCGGAACCCTGGTGGTGCACCTTCAGGAGATTGTGTTTGGCCGCCAGGAACCCCTTCGATAACAACCACGAACCCCATACCGACGCACTAACATGCCCGATCCCTTCAAAGCTTACGATATCCGCGGCCTCTATCCCCAGGAGCTCGACGAGGATCTCGCCTACCGCATCGGCAACGCCACCGCGCAGGTGCTGGCGCTGACCGGCAAGCGCTACACCGTCGGCCGCGACATGCGCATGTCCGGCCCGATGCTGAAGGCCGCCTTCATGCAGGGGCTGGTCGACGCCGGAGTCGTCGTGGTGGATGTCGGCATGCTCTCGACCCCGGGCGTGACCTTCGCCATGCACCACCTGGATACCGCCGGCGGCGCGATGATCACCGCCAGCCACAACCCGGCCCCCTACGGCGGCGTGAAGATCACCGCACCCGGATTCAAACCGGTCGGCGCCGGCAGCGGCATGGAGGAGATCGAGGCGGTCGCCCGGTCGAAGAAGATCATCAAGTCCGCCGGTGGACGCATCGAGGAGGCGGTCACCAACGACGCCTACGCGCAGTTCCTCGCCAAGCTGTTCAAGCCGGCGCGCCGCCTGAAGGTGGTCATCGACGGCGGCAACGGGATCATCGGCACCATGTTCCAGGCGCTGGCGCCGAAGATCCCGGGCATCGACCTGATCCCGATGTATTTCGACCCCGACGGCCGGTTCCCCCACCACGAGGCGAATCCGCTGAAGGCCGAGAACCTCAAGGACCTGATCGCGCGGGTCCAGGCCGAGCGCGCGGATTTCGGTGCCGGTTTCGACGGTGACGGTGACCGCTGCGCACTGGTCGACGAGAAGGGCGCCATCGTCCCCTGCGATCTCGTCACCGCGATCCTGGCCAAGCATTTCATCGCCACCGAAGGGCCGAGCGCGATGGTCTACGATCTGCGCAGCTCGAAGGTGGTGCCGGAATACATCCGCTCGCTCGGCGGCACCCCGGTCGAGACCCGGGTCGGCCACACCTTCATCAAGCAGACGATGAAGGAGCACCACGGTTCGTTCGCCGGAGAGCTCAGCGGCCATTACTATTTCCGCGATTTCTTCAATGCCGACTCGGGTCTCTACGCATTCCTGCTGCTCGCGAACATCATCTCGAGCGCGCCGAGCCTGTCCTCGCTGATCGCCCCCCTGCAGAAGTATTTCCACACCGGCGAGATCAACTTCAAGGTCGCGGACGCCAAAGCGGTCATGGACCGCCTGCGCGCGCTGCCCGGCGCCAAGGTCAGTGAGCTCGACGGCGTCACGGTGCGCTTCAGCGACTGGTGGTGCAACGTCCGCGCCTCGAACACCGAGCCGGTGGTGCGGTTGAATCTCGAGGCCGACACCGCGGCGGCGCGCGATACCCGGTTGGCCGAGGTCACCAAGCTGATCACCCACTGACCGGTTGGGAAGAGTGCCGGCCAGAATCGACCAGAACATGCCCATCCGCCGCATCGTCGACAGCCACGTCCATCTCATCGATACGACGCGCATGTCCTATCCATGGATGGACCAGGCGCCGGAGTTCCGACGCCCGTTCACGCCGGCTCATTACCGCGAGGCGACCGTCGGCCTGCCGATCACCGACCTGGTCTTCATGGAGGTCACCGCGGCGTGGGAGCACTGCGTCGACGAGATCGACTGGGTCGAGAGCCTGCGCGCCGACGAACCGCGGCTGGGCGCGATGGTGGCGCGCGCGCCGCTCAGTGATGCGCGAAGGCGCGAGCAGATCCTTGGCGAACTGCGCACGCGTCCACGCGTCACCGGCATCCGCGACATCATCCAATCGGAGCCGCGCGGCTACTGCTGTAGCCCCGGATACATCGCCGGCGTCCAGCTCGCCGCGCGCCTGGGCTTCGCCATCGAACTCTGCGTCTTCCACCCGCAGCTTCCCGACGTGATCGAGCTGGTGCGCAGCTGTCCCGAGGCGCGCTTCATGCTCGACCACTGCGGCAAGCCGGGGATCAGAGACGGTCTGCTCGAGCCTTGGCGCACGCATATCCGCGAACTCGCCGGCATGGGCAATGTCAGCTGCAAGATCTCGGCGCTGCTCACCGAAGCGGACCTGAAACAGTGGCGGCGCGAGGACTTCACGCCCTACACCGACCACGTCCTCGCCTGCTTCGGACCGAAGCGCGTGCTCTACGGCGGCGACTGGCCGATCCTGACGCTCGCTGGCACCTATCGCGACTGGTTCGCGGTGACCGGGCACATCACCAGCGGCTGGAGCGAATCGGACCTCGACGCGTTCTATTACGCGAACGCGCGCGAGTTCTATCGGATCGCCTGACCCCTCAGGCGGTCGCCGCCTTGGACCACGCCGAACCGCCGGGGAAAGTGTACGCAGCGAGCGCGGCTGGCTTGAAGACCGCGCCGTATCCCGGGGCCGACGGCGGCCAATAGCGGCTGTCGCGGATCGACACCGGATTCTCGATCTCGGCTGCAAGGTGATTGACGAATTCGATCACCCGCCCGGTGAACGACGCGCTGACGCTGACGTAGTCCCACATCGAGAGGTGCTGCACGTATTCGCACAGTCCGACGCCACCGGCGTGCGGGCACACCGGCACGCCGAACTTCGCCGCCATCAGGTAGACGGCGAGGATCTCGTTCACGCCGCCCAGCCGGCAGCTGTCGATCTGGCAGAAGTCGATGGCCTTCGCCTGCAGCAGCTGCTTGAACATCACGCGATTCTGGCAGTGCTCGCCCGTCGCGACGCCGATGCCGAGCGGGCGCAGCGCCGCGGCGATCGCGGCGTGACCGAGCACGTCGTCGGGGCTGGTCGGCTCCTCGATCCACAGCGGCTTGTAGGGAACCAGCTTCTGCATCCAGGCGATCGCCTGGCCGACGTCCCACACCTGGTTGGCGTCGACCGCCAGGGTGTTGGTCCAGCCGATCTCCTCGCGGATGATGCGGCAGCGGCGGATGTCGTCGTCGACATCGCGACCCACCTTGATCTTGAGGTGGACGAAGCCGGCAGCCAATGCCTCGCGGCACAGGCGGCGCAGCTTGTCGTCGGGATATCCCAGCCAGCCGGCTGAGGTGGTGTAGGCGGGATAGCCGACGCGCTCGAGCTCGGCGATGCGCTGCGGACGCGTGGCGAGGTTCGCGCGCAGCATCGTCAGCGCCTCGTCCGGCGTGAGCGCATCGGTGATGTAGCGGAAGTCGATGCACGCGACCAGCTGCTCCGGAGTCATGGCGCACAGCAGCCGCCAGAGCGGCTTGCCCTCGACCCGGGCATACGCGTCCCACAGCGCGTTCACCAGGGCGGCGGTGGCGAGATGGATGGCGCCCTTCTCGGGCCCGATCCAGCGCAGCTGGCTGTCGCCGACCAGGCGGCGCCAGAACGCACCGGGAGCGGCGATGAACTCCTCGAGCGTGCGACCGACCACCAGGTAGGTCAGCGCCTGGATCGCCGCGCAGCAGATCTCGTTCCCGCGGCCGATGGTGAAGGTCAGGCCGTGGCCGGTCAGACCGGGCCGGTCGGTCGTCAGTTCGACATAGGCGGCCGAATAGTCGGGATCCGGATTCATCGCGTCGGAGCCATCCAGGCCCTTCGAGGTCGGAAAGCGCACGTCGTGGATGATGACGCCGGTGATGGTGATGGGCATGGAGCCTCGGCGCGATGGGGCCCGGATCGTCGGATCCGGTGGTCTTGTGTTCTCCCGATCGCCAGATGCCAAACAAGCTGTGACGGCCGCGATGGAGCGTCACCGACGGCCACGATCGAGGAAGCGCTCGTGGCGCGCTTCTTCGACGGGACACGGGTTCGAGCACCAGCGCAGCGAGAAGGTGATGAATGGACGATCGAGCCGAAAACGCGCGACCGTCCTACCTCCGTGACATCACCGACCGGGGCAAGTCGTCACTTCCGCCGAAACGGCGGCGGGGGAAGACCGCCGCCGCTGGATCAATGTCCGATCGCCTACGGCGCCAACTCCAACACGATCGACTTCATCGTCGGCTTCGCGCCGCAGTGGATCTTGTAGCTTTCCTCGGCCTTGGTGGCGAGGTGGGTGTCGGTCTTTTCGGCACCGTTCTCGTCCCACACGTAGGTCACCTTGACCGGCGCGAAGCCGGCGTTCGGCGCGACGTAGTCGGCATCCACACGGAAGCTCCAAAGCATGGTCGCAGCCACATTGTGGCCGACATAGCGTACCTTGGCGGCGCGGGTCCCCTTCGGGATGTCGGTGACGGTCACGTATTTGGTGCAGCCGGCCATCTGCTTCGGCGCCTGGCACACCGTCTTGAAGGTCTTGCCGTCGTCGAACGACACCTGGTATTCCCAGAAGTCCTGATCGCTCCAGTTGCGATAGAACCCGCCGAAGCGCAGGCGAACCATGTCGGCGGGCGTACTGATCGGCACCGTCAGGTCGCCCTGGGGGCCTTCGACTTTGCGATAGTTCGACAGGCCGTTCGCGACCGCATGCAGCTCCTTGGGCGTCACCTGTTTGCCCTCGGTGCCGTCGATGGTCGCCGCTTCGACGGTGATCGTCTGCTCGGGCAGACCGGCGCTGAACGAGATGGTGTTGTCGCCCTCGCCGAGCGCCGGCAACGGACGCTGCGAATGCTGGACATCGTGGGTGATGGTCAGCGCATCCAGACCGGTGCCCGCGCCGTGGATGGTGAATTTCAACAGGTAATCGTAGCGGCGGAACGCCAGCGGAGCGAGATCGATGGTCTTGTCACCTGATTCGGTGATCGCGCCGGCATCCTTCCAGTCGAGTCCGTTGTTGTCGCTGAACTGCACTGCGATCTTTCCCTCCTTACCGCACACCGTCTTCACTGCGACTGAGCCGCCGAGGTAGACATAGCTCGAGGCCATGCGGATGACCAGCGCGGCGTCCTTGTTCGGATCCTTCGCGTGCACCGCGGGCGCTGCCTTGTCATCGGCGGTGCAAGCGAGGTTGTCCACCTGCCAGGCACCGAGCTTGAAGCGGCCGTCCGCGAGCGGCACGACGTATTCGTGCGTGCCGTTCCCGACGCGACCGTTCGAGAGATCGCCATTCTGGACGCTGTAGTTGAGCTCGGCCACCTTCATGGTCAGGCAGCCGGGGGCGCCGCCATCCTTCATATTGATGTGCAGTCCCTTGTTCGACCAGTTGCGCACCAGCTTCTCGCCGGGACGCAGGCGGATGTCGACCTGGTAGCCTTCCGAGGCTCCGTATTCGTAGAGGAACTGCGTGCCCCCCGCGCCGCCTCCGCCGCCGTCGTACTCCTGCATCGTCGAGTACCAGCCGTGGGTCTTGGCCGGATACCATCCGCGATCACCCCAGGTCGGACAACGCGAGAGGACGTCGGGCCCCTGCTTCCATCCCATCCAACCATCCTGCTTATGCAGCGCGACCAGCTTGTCGTTGTTGCCGGACTTCCCATCCCAGTAATCTGGGTGGGCCTTGTACCACTCCTGGATTCCGGCGGTGATCTCGGCGACGCTCGCGGGCTTGCCGTCTGCCTTGGGAAAATAATTGATAAGCGAGGCGTCGAGGAGATGCCAGGTGCCATCGAACTTGATCTCGGGCACGCTGTGTCGGTTGATGCCCCAGCCGCGGCCTTCGAGCCCGACGTTGCGGGCGAGCGACATCAGGTGCGCGGATGCGTTGCCGCACATCGCATAGCCATAGACGTTGAAGACCTTGATCGCGTCGTAGACGATGACGTCATGCTGCAGCAGTTCCGACGGCGGATTATCCTGGTATTGGAACGTCCACACCGACTTCCAGCAGGTCATCGCCTTCGCTTCGTCGCTCATGCCGTCTGTGATGAACAATTTCTTCCACGCATCGATCGAGGAGACGTCGGGAACCTTGTCGGAGAGCACCTTGATGTGCCCGACCACGCCCACCGGGCCGGATGTCGGAGCGGACGCAGCGGCTTTCGGCGCTGGCTTGGGCGCGGGCGCGGGCGCATCCTGCGCGGACGCGCGGCCGAAGCTCAGGCTCACCGCGATGCCGGCAGCAAGCGCCGCCGCGAGTCCGGTGGTGAGGGATATCTTGATCAGGGCCATGGTCTTCAGTTCTCCGTTGGCGAGCGAGGCGGATGTGAG
>JACDEN010000085.1 GCA_013816415.1 Planctomycetota bacterium | reverse complement strand
GTCCGGGGGTAGGCCCGAAGGGCCGTAGGGGCGAAGCCCCTGAGCTAAAAGCGCCGAAAACGAACCGCGACAAAGTCCGGGGGTAGGCCCGCAGGGCCGTAGGGGCAAAGCCCCTGAGTTTAAGGATCGTCAGCGAGCGCATCGCAGCCGACCCCAGGACAGATGCCCTCGATGCGGCTCCACCGGCGCAGGCCGCCGCACAGGATCAAGGCATCCTCCTCGGTCATTCCGCGTTTGACCACTGCTTCGCCGCTGCGGTGCGCTTCGACGGCCACCATCTCAGCGACCTCGATGCTCAGCCCGGCCGCGCGCTGCAGCGCCAGGATCACCACGTCGAAGGGAGTGACGTCGTCATTGTAGAGTAGCACCTTCCAGCCGCGATCGGGCGCGACGTCGCTGGTCGGCTTGATGATCGGAAGGGGAAGGGTTTCGGTATCGGTGTTGCGCGGAACGAGGTGCCAGACGTTGAAGAAAGGTCCGGAGTCCGGGGTCCGGAGTCCGGGGTCGACAACCGACTGCTTTTGAGGAGACGACGGAATCATCACAAGAGAATATTTCTGGACTGGGCTGGTTGAGCGCGCGGATGGTCGCTGGTGCAGTCGACTCCGGACCCCCGACACCGGACCCCGGACATTCTCAGCGTGGCTGCAGCCACAGCGGCGGGATCCGGGCCGGCGATGCGATGGTCAGGACGGCGACCGCCGTAGCGGCGAGCGGTCCGCATTTGGCCATGGTGTCGGCGTCGACGGGCGCGGGTGCGGTGCGGCTCCATGCTGCGATGGTCTCGGTCAGATCCTTCGGCGCAGCTGCCAGCTGCCAGGAGGCGAACGTCCACGCCAGCCGCACTTCGCCGGTCTTCAGCGCCTTCGCCGCGTCGGTGAAGTACGACTTGGGGTCGATGGTGGGAGCGCGCCCGAGGAGCGCATCGAAGACGTTCGCCCAGACGTCGCCGGCGAGGGATTTGCGCAGCAGGATGAGGTCGGTCGGGCGATCCTTCGCGTTGAACAGCGGGATCGTGAACGCCTGCCATGCCGCGGCCTTGCCGTCGCGCAGGTACATCGAGAACGAGTTCAGCGTGCCCGGCGTGATCTCCTCGGCGTCGATCAGTGCGGCCATGCCGAGCGTACGCGCCAGCGGCGTTGAGTGGGTGAGATCCGCCATCTGCGTCTGGAGCCACGGCCGCGCCTTCGCCGCCGCACCGATGACGGATCCGTCCTGCGGATACGCCTGCAGCGCCAGGGTGGCCAGGCCGGTCGCGGCGAGCGGATCATCGCCGGGAAACGAACCATCGGGCTTCTGGGATGCGGCCAGCGCCGCCTGCCAGGTGTTGAGCTGGACCACGTCCACGCCGAGTCCGCTGAGGATGGTCGACGCATGGTCGCGCCGCCACGACATGCGTTTGAACTCGCTCAGCGGCAGGGTGGACGTCATGGCTGGTCCGTCCTTGGGCAGCAGCGCATCGACCTGCGCCGGTGGAAGATCGGCGATCGGCATCGCAGGCACCACCATCACGCGCACCACGATGGTGAAGATGAAGAGGAACGCCGAGAGGCTGAAGATGCTGCGTCCGAGGCTGGAGATCTGATCGGCGCGATTCTGCTCCTTCAGGTTCTTGATCGACCCCGTGACCTGGGACATCTTGAGATCGAGCTTGCCGCCGCACGAGCGGCAGAACCTCGTGCCGAGCGGATTGACGAATTCGCAGGTCGGGCAGGGGATCACAGCGACACCTGCTTGGTCGCGAGGACGGTGTCGCCGACCCGCACTTCGAGCGTCGCCTGCCCGACCTGGGCGGGCGGGACGATGATGGTGAACAGGCTGCCGTTCTGCTGGATCGCGGTCTTCAGCACCACCTGCGCGTTGATGCTCGCCTCGATGCCGGTCTTCGGGATCATCCCGAGATCGTTGGAGATGTGGAACGCGACGAATCCCGGGCGGCACCGCAGCGTCGACAACCGCGGCTTCAACGCCGGATCGGTCGCCCCCGCCTTGATCAGCTCGGCGAGGTTGCCCTCCTGGTTCATGATGATGTTGCGCAGTTCGGCCTGCCGCTCGGGCGGCATCTTCGGCAGCAGGCTCTTGGCGAGATCGTATCGTCCGCCGTCGAGGCACCGCCGCACCAGCGCGATGCGGTCGATGGGGCCGTCCTGCGCGACGGCCGCAGCGACCTGTGCGGTCAGCAGCTGATCGGCGGGCGTGTGCGACGGGATGCCGAGGCTGATCGCCATCAGATCGGATGACCGCTCCTGGACGATCGGCGCCATCAGCCGGGCGACGCGCTGGCGCAGCGCATCGGGCGTGCGGGAGGCGGCCTGGGACACCAGCTCGGTGGTCATCGCCGGATCGAGGATCGCATTGATGAAGGCGAGCGCCGAACCTTCCGGATGCGCCGGCATCAGCAGGGCCAGGACCCCCGAGGCGTCCTTGATCAGCGCCCGGTCGCCGGAGAGCAGGGCGGCCTGCAGCTGCTTGGCATAGACGATGACCATGACGCTGTGGTGCGGAGGCGATTCCTTGTCGAGGGTGATCGCGTGCGGCGGGCTGCCCTTGTTCAGGTCGACCAGGGCGGCGATCAGGGTGCCATCGCTGCCGCCGACCTTCTCGGGCTCCTTGCCGCGGATCGCCAGGCTCAAGGCCTCGGCGGTTCGCACCAGCGGAACGTCGCGCGACGCGGCGGTGCGCTCGAGCGCTTCCAGCCGGGTGAAGTCAGCGGGGCTGGTGAGGTCGATGTCGAGGAGCACCGCGGCGGCCTCCTTGGGTAGTTCGCGCGCGGCCTGGGTCGATCGCGTCTTCACCACCGCATCGTTGCCGTCGAGCAGGCGCGCGCGCGCGGTGGTGATCGAGGCGATGCCGGTCCAGCGGTTCCACGAACTCCAGGCGATGGAGAGGGTGACCAGGAACAGCACGATGCCCACCGCGGCGAGCACCACGCCGACATTCAGATCGCCCAACGGGTTCCTCATGGGAAGTCTCCGACGCGTCCGCGCAACGCCGCCGCCGGCAGGGGGCCTCTAGCCACGCTGTCGGTGTTATGATGGGTGGTGACGACGTAAACGTGATTCTCGGGTATGATCAGGGGCCCGACCTCGGCGAGCAGGGTATCGCCGCTGAAGCGGTTGACCTCGCCATTGACGACGACCTTGCCTTTCGTGATCTGGACGAGATCGCCAGGGACGCCGGCGACGTAGCCGAAGCCGTTCGCCATGGCGTCATCGCCTTTGGCGATCCGGTAGCAGACGGCGTCGCCATGCCTGAGCATCGGGATGGTGGCCGCGCGGTCGAGGGAATACGATTTGTATTCCTCGACGCCGGGGACGTTGATCTCGGAATAATCCACGGACAGCTGGACGCGGGAGAGTCTCGGCAGGTAGGTGATGCCTGCCCACACCAGTGCGAGCAGGAAGGCATAGGTCAGCAGTTGCTTCAGGACATCCATGGACCCGGTATCCCCGCGAGGGAGGGGAGGTCAAAGCCTGACCCGATCGCGCCCCCGCCGGAGTATCACTCCGGCAAGTGCCGGTCCACGACCGCGTTGCATCCTGCGAGGGGGGTCCATGATCGCGACATGTCGTACCCGACCCATGGCGACCAGACGGTGTTCCTGGTGCTGTCGGGTCCGAGCGGCGCGGGCAAGAGCACGCTGATCGCGAGCTTCCTCAAACGCCATCCCGAATTCGTGCGCTGCATCAGCGTCACCACCCGCCAGCCGCGCCCGGGCGAACGCCACGGCATCGACTATTTCTTCACGGCTCCCGACGAGTTCAATCGCATGGTGCTCGACGGAGCGTTCCTCGAGCACGCCCAGGTCTTCGGCCAGCACAGCTACGGCACGCCGCGCAGCTTCGTCGCCGAGAATTTCGCCGATGGCCGCAGCGTGGTGAAGGACGTCGATGTCCAAGGCGCGATCCAGATCCGCCGCTCGTTCCCGACCGCGGTCCAGGTGTTCATCGTGCCGCCGAGCCGCGAGGAGATCGAGCGCCGGCTGCGCCTGCGCGCGACCGAAGGCGAGGACGCGATCCGCCGCCGGCTGTCGGAGGCCCAGCTCGAACTGATGCAGTGGGCGGAGTACGATTATCTGGTCTACAACGGCGATCTCGACCTCGCGGTCAGCGATCTGTCTGCCGTGGTCCGCGCCGAGCAGCTGAAGGCTCCCGGCCGCGGCGTCCATCGCGTGTAGGGTCGGCGGCTTCGCGCGACGCGGCTACTTGAATCCGTCTTCGACCGGCGCCGCCTCCGGAGCTTCGGTGCCCTTCGGCGTGGCGATCGACCACACGTGTCCGTACGGATCGGTGACCATGGCGAAGCGATGGCCCCAGGGGGCGTCCATCGGCGGCTGCAGGACCTGCGCGCCGGCATCGATGGCTCGCTTGAAGACGGCATCCACATCCGACA
The DNA here is from genome assembly GCA_013816415.1 of Planctomycetota bacterium. Taxonomy (GTDB): domain Bacteria; phylum Planctomycetota; class UBA11346; order UBA11346; family UBA11346; genus JACCZE01. The sequence continues at coordinate 4,361 of JACDEN010000085.1, read as the reverse complement.
CGTAGAGGTGGATCGCACCGGTGGAGCCGCCCAACGTCGCCGGCGACTTCATCCCCTGATCGGGCTTTTCGTCGGCGAGCATGATCGAGCCGTCGCCGATCAGTAGCTCGGCATGCTCGATCGTCCCGTCCTGGTTGGGGACGACGTACAGCGGCTTGGCGCCGAAGGCCTTCGCGTAGTAGGCGATCGCCGCCTTGGCGTCCTTCACGTAAATGTAGGGCGTCACCGAACGCAAGCCCTTGGGTGGCGCCAGGGCTGCGTCGGCGGCCGCTGGCTTGGCTTCCTCGGCAGCCCACAAACCGGCGGACGCGAGCAGGATGAGCGGGATACGGATGGCGAACATGGACGAGGCTCCGGAGGGGCATCATCCGTAGCGGCTGCTGTCGCCTGGTCAATGCAGCGAGATGGTGCGTTTGCACCGCGCGAAGTCGATCCTCAGCGCATGCCGAGAATCTTTCTGCGGATCAATGCGGGCCTTTCTCCTCGGTCGTCCCGCCTCCGCATGGTCCGCCGCCGGTGGCGGCATCGCGCTCGGCCACCGCGCCATCGAAGTTCACGAGCGGGCGATACCAGTCGCTGACCTCGGACGCGCTCTCCGGCAGGTAATGGCAGATGAATGCGCGGCGGAAGCGGTCGGCGCTGGTGTTCGGATACGAGCCGTGGATCACCGCGCCGCCGAAGAACAGCGCATCGCCGGCGGCGAGATCGATGGGCTCCTCGCGCATGCCCTCGGGCGTGCGCACCAGATGATCGCTGAAGGAGAGCGACCGGTCGGCCTGTTCGGGACAGGCGATGTCCGTGCGGTGCGAACCGGGCACTGCGACCATCCCGCCATTGCCGCGGTCGGCATCGTCGAGCGCGATCCATGAGGCGATGCAGCTGTGCGGTTGGACGCGCAGATAGAAATTGTCCTGATGCAGCGCCTGGCCGCGCGCACCGGGCGGCTTGAAATAGTACATGCTCTGCGCGGCGATCGGCGCCTCGCCCAGCAGGTCGGTAAGGATCCCCTCCACCCGGCCGTCGAGCATGTAACGGCGCGCGATGTCGCCGACCGCCAAGTGCCGTTGGTGGTGCGGATGCATCATGCGCGGCAGGCGAGCAAGCGGATCAGCCGTCGGAGCATCGGGACGGCCGTCGAACATGCCTGGGACTGGCCCCGCCTCGGCCTGCGCCATGAAGGCCGTGTTGATGGCGTCGACCTCGGCGCGCGCCAGCAGGCCGCCCACCACCAGGAAGCCGTCGCGCTGGAACGCGAACAGCTGGTCGGGAGACAGGGCGGTGGCGGTGGTGGTGTCCATGACGGGCTCCTGCGGGTGCGCCGGCGATGGTATGCCCCCGCGTCCGTCCTGGGAATCGTTGTACCTCCTCGAAACCTCGAATATCTTCCTGCGATGGCGCAGCGACTTGAAACCGAAGCGCTGCCCATCACCAAGCTGGTCAGCGGGCATTTCCATTCCGGCCCCGATTACGCCTGCTGGCGCAGCCATGGCACCAGGGATTGGATGCTCACCTACACCATTGGCGGCCTCGGGCGTTACGGTCACGCCCTGGGCGAGATCATCGTCCAGCCTGGAGAGCTGGTCCTGGTGCGGCCGGGGACGCTGCACGATTACGGTGTGGAACCACGTCGGCAGTCCTGGCATTTCCTGTGGGTGCATTTCCATCCGCGCCCCGAATGGATCGAATGGCTGGCGTGGCCCGAGGAAGCCCCCGGCCTGATGCGCCTCGATGCGAAACGCTCGGCCCATCGCGCGCGGATCGCCAAGCGCTTCCACGAGGTCCATGCGCTGGCGACCGGCAGCGAACGCCGTCGCGAGGAACATGCGATGAACGCGCTCGAAGAGGTGCTGCTGTGGTGCGATGGAGCGAATCGTGCGGAGCGCACGCCGCTGGATGCGCGCCTGAAGCTCGCAATGGACCATTGCTGCCGCCATCTCTCCGAGCGCATCACCCTCGATACGCTGGCCCGGGTGTCGGGGTTGTCGCCGTCGCGGCTGTCGTACCTGTTCCAGACCCAGGCCGGCGACGCGCCGATCCGCTATCTCGAGCGGCAGCGCCTCGCGCGCGCGAAGGACCTGCTCGAGGTCACCGCGGATCCGGTGAAGGAGGTCGCGGCGCACGTCGGTTTCGACGATCCGTTCTATTTCTCGGTGCGCTTCCGCCGCCTCACCGGTCTGAGTCCGCGCGCGTTCCGCAAGCGCGCGCTGGCCGGGGTCAGGCGCTCACCGCGCTCACCGCGCTGACGGCAGCGAGCAGCAGCCAGCGCTCGACAGTTCTTGCAGACTCGCCAGCGCGACGGTCGAGCGCGTCGCCAGGTTCAATGTGAAGATGCCGGGGACGAGGGTGCCACCCTGGATCGGGCATCGGTAGATCGTCGGATCCGGATTGGGACGCGTCCCCTGGAGATTGTCCATGGTCAGCTCTCGGTGATCGCCTCCTTGCGGCCGGATTCGCCCACATCGTAGCCCTCCTCGGTGCGATCGGCGCGGATCCGTTCCACGGCCTCGCGGTAGTGGTCGAGCAGCATGCGCCGGCTGATCAATCCGATGAGCCGCCGCTGCGCGCCGACCACCGGCAGTTCATCCACATGCTGGCTGGTCAGCCGCCGCATCGCGCGCGCCAGGCTGTCGGTCGGAACCAGCGCCGTGGCCGCGCCGCTCATCAGGTCTTCGCAAACCACCAGGCGGTCGAGCAGCGCATCGCGGGCCAGGCCGCGGAGATCGTCCTGGGTGACCACGCCGACGAGCCGGCGGTCCGCATCGACCACCGGCACGATCGACTGCCCACTGGTCGCCATCGCCTCGCGGCAGGCCTCGACCGCATCGTGGCTGCCCACCGATATGCAGGCGCTGCGCGGATCGTCTGCCGGCAGCAGATCGCCGACGGTGGTGTCCGCGAACAGGTCGCTGAAGAGGTGGCTGCGGTGCGCGGGGCTGTCCTGGATGCGCTCGGCCTGGCCGACCAGCAGCGAGCGGCGGCCCATCAGCAGGAATGCGATGCCGCTCACCCACATCGACGGGATCAGCAGCAGGTAGCTGCCGGAGATCTCCGCCACCATCAGCATGCCGGCGAGCGGCGTGCGGTGGGTGGCCGCGAGCAGCCCGGCCATGCCCATCAGCGTGCACGCGGCCGGCGGCGGCGCGATCGCCAGGCCGTGGATCGCCATCCCGACCGCGCCGCCGAGACAACCGCCGATGACGATGCTCGGACCGAACATGCCGCCGGATCCGCCGCTCGCGACCGTCAGCACGGTGGTCACCACCTTGCCGAGCGCGATCGCCGTCAGCAGCACCACCACGGAACCGCGTGGAAACACCGAGCTGTCGGCGCCGAGCACCCAATGGATCGCGCCGTATCCGCTCCCGAGCGTGCTCAGCGACAGTTCGGCCTCGACTCCGTCCGGCAGCATCAGCCGGCATGCGCCGTAGAGCGCCATCGCGACCGCTCCGGCTGCGACGGCGCCGATGCCGGCTTTCATCCACCACGGCCGCGGCGACAGTTCGACCTGCTGGAAGACCCAGACGTTGAGATCGACGAACCACCGCCCGACCATCACCACCGTGAGCGCGACCAGTCCGTAGCCGGCGAGCTGCGGCCAGTCCGAGACGCCGAAGGCCAGCCCCGGCGGGATGATGAACAAGGTCGATGCCAACGGTGCGGGCATGGCGATGAGCGTGCACCACAGACCGTCGAGCTGCCCAGAGACGCAGTAGCCGACGATCGCGGCGATGAATGCGGGGATCAGCGTCTCGGATTCGAGATCCGAGCTGCGGTAGAGCACCTCCGCCGCGAAAAGAGCGGCGGCGAGCGGTGCATGGAACACCGCGGCGATGCCGCCGGCGATGCCCGCCGCGAGCAGGATGCGCTGATCGCGCACCGACAGGCGCAGCCGCTGCGCGAAGAAGCTGGCGAAGCCGGCGCCGACCAGCGTGATCGGGCCTTCGCGGCCGGCGCTGCCGCCGGAACCCAGGGTCACCACCGACGCGATCAGCTTGGTCACCGGCACGCTGAGCGGGATGCGCCCGCGCTGATGGTGGTAGCATTGGATGGCGTGGCTGGTGCCGCCGCCCTTCGCCGCCGGCGCGAAGCGCGTCGCCAACCACGCGGACAGCGCTCCTCCGGCGCCGAGCACCACCAGCATCGCCAGCCAGGCGTGATGGCGCGTGCCGTCGATCTCGGATCCCGGATGCGGAGCCGCGATCAGCGGCGACAGCCCGACGATGTGCTGCAGCAGCAGGCGCGATACCAGATCGGTCGCGGTGGTGAGGATGAAGCCGGAGATCCCGCAGATGACCCCGACGCTGCCGGCGAGTATCACCCAGCGTCCGGTCTCGTGGTGCAGGAGGCGCGCCGCCCAGGCG
>JACDEN010000084.1 GCA_013816415.1 Planctomycetota bacterium | reverse complement strand
CATGAAGCGATTCGTCAGCCGCGTGCGCAGCGCATCGGTGATGGTGCGGACCTTCTCCTCCTCGTCGATGTCCCCGAGAGCGCGCAGCGTCGGCCGCAGCAGATCCCGGTAGCGGTCGAGCGGGATCGGTTTGCCGAAATACATGCTGATGTCGGTCTTATCCAAGAGCAGCCCGCCCTCGATCATCAACTCGTCCTCCATGCGCGTCGGCAGGTCCTTGATGAAGTAACGCGCCATGCGGTAGATCAGATTCTTGCTCGGTCGGATCGGGTAGTACGTGATGTTGATCGGCACCACCGACAGCTGCTCGGTCGGCAGGCGTTCAGGACCGTACAGGTGGAATCTCTGCTCGTAGGCCGCGCGCCTGGCCGCGTCGCCACGGCGGCAGGCATCGAGATAGAGCTCCTTGTAGATCTCGGCCTGCAGGCCCAACACCGCGGCGCCGGTGTGCGGCGGGCCGACGCGGTCCGGACTGTTGATCGCGAACTTGCCCTTTTCCCAGGTCTTCTTGTCCTTGATCATCGACCCTTCGGGGTAGATGACCCAGTCGTTCTTGCCGCTGATCAGGTCCTCGACGATGGTGTGCTTGACATCGGGATCGCGGGTCGACATCGCGCCGACCGTACGCAGGTAATCGCCGAACTTGCCGCGGAAGAGGGAATGGTGCGCGAGGGTATGGACATTCCTGCCAGCGTAGCGGTCGATGATGTACGGCAGGATGAAGGTCTCGAAGCGCGTGAAGTGGTTGGCGACAAACAGGATCGGCCCGGTGCCGAGGTGCTGCGTCCCCTCGACGCGGATGTGGGATTTCAAGAGCGCCTCGACTACCCGCAGCGCGATCCCGGTGGCGCGCCGGGTATAGTTGCCCGACTCCTGCCAGGGCCCCGGCTTGGGCGTGCGCAGCTTCGGGCGCCGCGTCGGGTCGGCTTCGGGCGGCCCGCCGAACGGACCGACATCGGCTGGAGTGATGCCCCGCTCGGTCATGCGTCTCTGCCCCGGCCCGGGCGGGCCATGATCGGGGCGATCCATGCGTCTCTGCCCCGGCCCTCGCGGGCTATTTTCGGGGCAACGGCGCATGGTACTCTCTCTTCTCGGGGCTCCGCCCCTAGGACCCCGAACAGTCCTCCCGCGCAGGCTGCGGTGTCGATCAGGCTCCGCATGACGAGGTCAGTCCTTCGGGCCGACCCAGGAGATGCCCTGCTCGAGCCACTTCATGTCTCCGGCGAGGACCTGCTTCGCGACCTGGTTCATCAGCTTGTCGTCATTGTTCGAGATCTTGCGGAAATGATCCTCGATGCGGCGCGCGGCGTCGCGGCAGAACATGTCGGCGAGCGTGGTCGGGGTGGCGTCGCCTGGATTGGCGTTCACCAGCGACTTGGCGTAGCTGCAGGTCGCGGCCATCGCGAACAGCTCGGTGCCGATCTCCATCAGGTGGCCGAGCAGCACCTGCTTGCGCTCGAGCTTGTCGCGGTAGAGGCCCATGTAGTGGAAGATCGTGCGCGCCAGCCGGTGCGCGGTGGAATGCGCGTATTGGAAGTGGCTCGCGAGCGGCCCCATCTCGTCGTGCTGCGACCACAGGCTGGAGTTGACCCACTGGTTGAGGTACCAGCCGCTGTAGAATGACGCGAGCTTGGCGCCAGCCTTCATCTTCACGCCGACCGGATTCTGCGCCTTCAGGATGTCGGCGGCGAGCTTGAGGTGCGGATCCATCGCCTCGCGCGCGAGGAACAGGCGCATGATCTCGGAGGTGCCTTCGATGATCATGTTGATGCGGCAGTCGCGCATCATGCGCTCGACCGGATACGGATGCTCGCCACGCGCCTTCAGCGACGAGGCCTTCTCGTAGCCACGACCGCCGCGCATCTGCATCGTCATGTCGACGATCTTCCACGCCATCTCCGAGCAGAAGAGCTTGGCCATCGCCGCCTCGATGCGGATGTCGACGTCGTGCTGGTCCGCCCAATGCGAGGTCAGCCAGCTGACCGCCTCCATCGCCAGGGTGGTCGACGAGATGAACGCCAGCTTCTCGCGGCCGGCTTCGTGCTGGCCGATCGGCAGCCCCCACTGCACGCGCTCGTTGCCCCAGCGGCGGCAGATCGACAGGCACTGCTTGGCCATGCCGGTGCACGCCGCGGGCAGGGTCAGGCGGCCGGTGTTCAGCGTGGTCAGAGCGAGCTTCAAGCCCTTGCCCTCGCCCCACAGCACGTTTTCGACCGGAACCTTGACGTTGTTGAAGCGCAAGAGGCCGTTCTGGATGGCGCGGATGCCCATGAAATCGCAGCGATGGATGACCTCGATGCCGGGCATCGACTTCTCGACGATCAGCGCGGTGATCTGCGTGCGCTCCTTGCCGTTGACGATCTTGGGATCGGTCTTGCACATCACGACCAGGATGTCGGCGATCGGCCCGTTGGTGCACCACAGCTTGTCGCCATTGACCAGGAAGTGCTTGCCGTCTGGCGTCTTGATCGCGGTGGTCGTCATCTTCGACGGGTCGGATCCGACCGACGGCTCGGTCAAGGCGAATGCCGAGATCGCGTCCTTGCGGAAGCGCGGGAAGTAGGCCTTCTTCTGCGCTTCGGTGCCGAACAGCTTCAGCGGCTGCGGCACGCCGATCGACTGGTGGGCCGAGATCAGCACCGCGGTCGAGCCGCAGAAGCTGGCGATCATCATCATCACGCGGTTGTAGTTCACCTGCGAGAAGCCGAGGCCGCCGTACTGCTTCGGCACCTTCATCGCGAACACACCCATCTCGAACAGCCCGTCGATCACGTGCTTGGGGATGGTGCGCGAGGCGTCGACCTCCTCGGGGTCGAGGTTGGTGCGCAGGAAGGCGTCGACCTTGGCGACGTACTCGTCGCCGATGCGCTTGTCCTCCGGCGACTGCGTCGGGAAGGTCGCGAAGGACGAGGGATCGAAGGTGCCCATGAACAGCTGCTGGGCGAAGCTCGCCTTGGTCCACTGCGATTCGCGCGCCGACTCCGCCACCTCCATGGCCTGGCGCTTGTCATCGCTCATCTTCGAGGTGTCGATGACCATCTCCTGGTCGCCCTCGGCGTGATGCTGGGCGTGGTCCGCGGATGGCGTCGTGGTGGAAGCCTTCTTGCTGTCGAGATCGGCTGGCATGGGGTGTCCTTGAGAAGGGTCGGATCAGCTATCAGCCAAAGAAGCGCTCGTTGCGGCCGGCCATGGTCACCAGCAGGTCAGCGGGCTTGAAGCGCTCGCCGTGGCGTTCCTGCAGGCGCTTGAGCCGCTCGACCACGACGTTGAGCCCGAGCTGGTCGGCGTAATGCAAGGGGCCGCCGCGCTGGGGGGGGAACCCGGTGCCCATCACCATCGCCAGATCGAGGAATGCCGCCTTGGCGATGACGTGCTCCTCGATGCAGCGCGCCGATTCGTTGACCATGGTGAGCATGCACCGATCCACCACCTCGTCGGCGGGGATCGCGCGCGAGCTGATGTTGAGCCGGTCGCGCACCTGCTTCACGCCGGCCGCGATCTCGGGATTGATGCGCCGCTTCTTGTCGTCGTGAAGGTAGAACCCGCGCTTCGCCTTCGCCCCGAGCAGCTTGAGGTCGTGCGCGATGTATTCGAGCACCGGCGCCACCTTCATGCGCTCGCCATAGCCCTGGGCGAGGATCTTCGCGACCTTGGTGCCGACGTCGATGCCGACCTCGTCGGTGAGCGTGAACGGGCCCATCGGCATGCCGAAACGGTAGATGGCGGCATCGATCGCTTCGGGATCGCCGCCCTCCTGCAGCATCCACGCGGCCTCGTTCATGTAGGGCAGCAGGATGCGGTTGACCAGGAAACCGGGGCAATCCTTCACCACCACCGCGGTCTTTCCGCAGCGTCGCGCGAGCGAGACGATCATCGCCACCGCCTCGGGGCTCGACACCGCTCCCGGGATCACCTCGACCAGCGGCATGCGGTTGACGGGATTGAAGAAGTGCATGCCGACGAAGCGCTCCGGCTTCTTCAGCGCGGTCGCCATCTCGGTGATCGACAGCGAGGACGTGTTGCTGGCGATCACCGTGTCCGGACGCACGTGGCCCTCGAGCTCGGCGAACACCTTCTTCTTCACCTCCATCGCCTCGACCACCGCCTCGACCACCACGTCGGCGTGCGCGAAGCCGCTGAAGTCGATGGCGCCGCCGATGCGCTGCATGCGCACCGAGGCCTCGCCTTCCTTGAGCTTGCGGATCTTGACCAGCTGGCGGTTGTAGTCGTTCGCGGTGTGGAACGCCTTGGCCACCGCCTCCCAGGTGATGTCCTTGACCCGCACGGCGATGTCGTTGCTGGCGAACAGCCAGGCGATGCCGCCGCCCATGACTCCGGCGCCGAGCACCGCCGCCTGCTTCACCGGCGGCGCGTCCTTCTTGGCGCCGTCGGACTTCTTCAGCGCCTCGCCGGCGAAGAAGCAGTCGACCAGACATTTGCACGCGGGGGTCGGGGCCACCTCCGAGAACGCCTCGGCCTCGTAGGCGAGCCCGGAATCGAGCGAGATGCCGTAGGTGTGCTGCAGCACCTGCAGCGCCTTCACCGGCGCCGCCATCCCGCGCGCCTTCTTGCGCAGCATCTTCCTGGCGCCGCGGAAGAGCGCCATGCGACCGAACGGATTGCCGCCGAGCATCCGCGAATCGCGCGCCTTCGGACGGTTCGCGAGCCGCTCGCGTCCCTCGGGCGACAGGCACACGGCGATGAACTTCGGCAGCTCGACGTCGAGGAACGCGCGCGCCACGCACGCGTCCGCGAGGCCGATCTTGAAAGCCTTCGGTCCATTCACCGGCTTCCCGGCGAGCACCATCTCGAGGGCGTTCTGGATGCCGACCAGGCGCGGCAGGCGCTGCGTGCCGCCCCAGCCGGGGATGATGCCGAGCGTGACTTCCGGCAATCCCAGGCTGGTCTTCGGCTCATCGGTGACGATGCGGTGCGAGCAGGCCATCGCGAATTCGAGCCCGCCGCCGACGCACGCGCCGTCGATCACGGCGATCGTCGGATACGGCAGGTCGGCGACCTTCTGGAACAGCTGCTGACCGACCCGCGCCTTGGCGAACGCGTCGGCGCGGATGGTGATCGCCTGCAGCTCCTTGATGTCGGCGCCGGCTATGAAGACATCGGATTTGGCGCTGGTGAAGACCGCCGCCTTCACGTCGCTGCGCCTGGCCAGGGCGTCGAGGATCTCTCCGAGCTCGGTCATGACCAGGGCTGAGAACTTGTTCACCTTCTCATTGGGAAGGTCGAAGACGATCCGGGCGATGCCATCCCCATCGACGGTGAAGCGGAACGCCGTCCAGGAGGTGCGCGGTGGCTCCGCGTCCAAGGCATCACTGGCGGCGGACGATTCGCCGGCCGACAGCGCGTCGCGCGAAATCGCGTTGTCCATCATGCGACCTCCAGAGCGAGAGCCGCGCCTTGACCGCCGCCGACGCAGAGCGTCGCCAATCCGCGGTTCAGGCCGCGGCGGCGCATCTCCTTCAGCAGCGTGATCACCAGGCGCGCGCCGGTGGCGCCAACCGGGTGTCCGATGGCGATCGCACCGCCGTTGACGTTCAGCCGATCAAGCGGAATGACCCCGAGCGCGTGGTCGCGGTCGAGGTGCTTCTTCGAGTAGTCGTCGGAGGCGAACGCGCGCACGCAGGCCAGGACCTGGGCGGCGAAGGCTTCGTTCAGCTCGATCAGCTCGAAATCCGAGAGCTTCAGCCCGGTCTTGTCGAGCAGTTTCGCGGTCGCATGCACCGGGCCGATGCCCATGCGCCGGCCTTCGAGCGCGGCGTAGGCGTAATCGCGCAGATAGCCCAGCGGCTTCAGGCCGAGCGCCTTGGCTTTGCTCTCGCTCATCACCAGCACCGCCGCGGCGCCGTCGGTGAGCGGACAGGCGTTGCCGACGGTGACGGTTCCGGCCACCTTGTCGAAGTACGGCTTCAGCTTGCCGAGCGAGGCCATGTCCTGATTGGCGCGCGGGCCGTCGTCGGTCGCCTGCATGGTCTCGAACTTCGGACCGACCGGCACCGGCACGATCTCGTCGGCCAGCCGACCCTCGGCCTGGGCGCGGATCGCGCGCTGATGGCTCATCAGCGCGAACTCGTCCTGGTCCTGGCGGGTGGCGTGGAATTCGCGCGCGAGGATCTCTGCGGTCTGGCCCATGTTCAGTCCGCACACCGGATCGGTCAGGCCGACCTGCACGCCGATGATCGGGGTCAGGAACTGCGGCCGGAATCCCAGCCAGGTCTGCAGCCGCTGGCCGAAGGTCTTCGCCTTCATCAGATTGACGAAGAGCTGCGTCATCTTCCTCCCGTAGACCAGCGGGATGTTCGACATCGATTCGGTGCCGCAGGCGATGTAGACCTCGCCTTCGCCGGCGAAGATGCGGTTCGCGGCGGTCGAGATCGCCTCCATGCCCGAGGCGCAGTTGCGGTGCACGGTGGACGCGATCATGCCGACCGGCAGTCCGGCCTTGAGCGCGATCACGCGCGCGACGTTCGCCGCCTCGATCGGCTGGGCGACGTTGCCGACGATCAGCTCGTCGATCTTGGTCGGGTCGAAATCGGTGCGCACCATCAGCTCGCGGATCGCCCGCGCCGCCAGGTCGTCGGCGCTCGATCCAGCCAGGGGGCCGCCCGCCTTGCAGAACGGCGTGCGCACGCCGTCGATGATCGCCAGACGCTCTTTCATGACCTGCCTTCTTTTCTCGAGATGTTCTTCATGAGACCTTGCCGCCGGTCCCGGTCGCCGGGGATCCCGCGTCGTTCGCTGGACGCGAAGCCGCCGCTTCCTTGTACATGGACTCGATGAGATCCTTGTGCCGCTCGATGATGATGTGCCGCCGCAGCTTCATCGTCGGGGTCAGTTCCTCGTGCTCGACCGTCGGCAGCGCGAGGACGAAGCGGAACTTCTGCACCTGCTCCCAACGGTCGAGCTTGGCGTTCACGCGGTCGAGCAGCTGCTGCATCTCGGCCTGCACCGCCGGCGTCGCCAGGTACTGCTCGTCGCTCTGCGCCACGGAACCGAGGGCGGCCTTGCGCCGGCGCATCACGTCGTGGTCGGGGAACAGCAGGCAGGAGACGAAATGGCGGCCCTCCCCGATCACCATCGCGAGGTCGATCAGATCGCTTTGGGCGAGCGCCTGCTCGATCGGTACCGGACAGACGTATTTTCCGTTGGAGCTCTTCATCAGCTCCTTCAGCCGGCCGGTGATGACCAGATAGCCCTCGTCGTCGATCATGCCCAGGTCGCCGGTGTGCAGCCAGCCGTCGGCGTCGATGACCTTCATCGTGCCTTCGGGATCGCGGTGGTAGCCGCGCATGACGTTCGGGCCGCGCGCGAGGATCTCGCCCTGTTCGCCGATCCTGACCTCGACGCCGGGGTAGGGTTTTCCGACCGTGCCGAGCTTCTCAGCCTGCGGGCAGTTCACCGCCAGGCAGGGCGAGGCCTCGGTGAGGCCGTAGCCGACGTACACCGGCAGGCCGACGTTGCGCAGGAAGCGTTCGAGCGCGGGCGCGAGCGCGGCGCCGCCGACGATCAGGTAGCGCAGCGCGCCGCCGAGCGCAGCGCGCAGCTTCTTGTAGACCAGCGCATCCGCGACGCCGAGGGACCAGCCGTGGTGGGCCGACGGCTGATCGTCGGCCATCGACAGCGCCCATTGGCCGAGCCGGCGCTTGAGGCCGTGGGCCTCGGCCGCCTGCTTCTCGATGCGCGCGTGCAGCTTCTCGATCAGCCGCGGCACCATGGTGGTCACCGTCGGCTTCACCTCGCGCAGCAGCTCACCGACATTCTTGACGTCGTCGGCGAAATAGATGGGAATGCCCTGCGCGATGTAGTTGTACATCACCATGCGTTCGAAGACGTGGGCCAGCGGCAGGCAGCTCAGCGCGCGGTCGTGGGTGGGCTCGAGCGGAAACAGCGAACAGGCTCCATGCACCTGCGACACCACATTGCGGTGGGTGAGGACCACGCCTTTGGGGACGCCGGTCGAGCCGCTGGTGTGGATGATGGTGGCGATGTCGCCGCCGTCGATCTGCGCGCGCAGGCGCGCATACAGGCCGGGATCGGACTCCGACGCGCGATCTCCGAAGTCGAGCAGCGCCTTGTATTCGAGGACGTTGCGCGCGGCCGCCGCGTGCACGCCTTTGACGATCACCTTGTCGAACAGCGAGGCGTGCTTCTCGGCCACCAGCCACTGCGGCTCGCCGATGACGATGAGGTAGCGCAGGCCGGCGTTGGTCGATTCGAAGGCGAGATGCTCGTCGGACAGGTTGGGGAACAGCGGCACCGAGACGCCGCCGGCGCTCATGATCGCGAGGTCGGCGATCAGCCAGAACGGCGAGGGCGGGGCGAGGATGCCGACCGCCTCGCCGCGCTTGAGCCCGAGGCGGCTCAGTCCGAGCGCGGCGCGGCGGACCTGTTCGGCGAAGCTCTCGGTGGAGATCGAGCGCCAGTAGCCGGCCTCGCGGTAGTTGAACGCGCAGCTGCTGGCGAAGCTGGAGACCACGTAACGCAGGAGGTCGGGCAGCGTCGCGTACGGCGCGGGCTTGGCGGACAGCGACAGCTGGGGACGGTGCGCCGGCGTCGGAGCGGTCGCTGCCGGAGTGGATCCCGGCTTCACGGTCGTGGTCGCATCACTCAAGTCCATCCCTGGATTCCCACGGGAGGATACACCCAAAAGCCTGTCTCCACAAGAAATAGCATGCGACTTCCACGATTGGCACGCTGTCAAACCATGTTCCAAAAGTGGGTCCGGTGGAGCGTGGATGGCG
>JACDEN010000566.1 GCA_013816415.1 Planctomycetota bacterium | reverse complement strand
ATGCACGGCACGCCCGGCGCGCGCGCGGCCGCGGCGCGATTGCTGGGCGAACTGCGCGCGCAGTGGGATCCCACGCGAGGCCTGCTGGGTGCGCCCGGCGGTGAACCCGCCACGCCTGGCGACTGCGCCCAGGTGATCCATGGTGCGATCACCTGCTACAGCGCGATCGGCGAGGTCTCGGCGCTCGCCTTCGCGGTCGATCTGCAGGACCACCTCGACCACGTGGCGTGGCGCGAGGGGACCTCGCGGTACGGAGAGGGGGAGGGCGCAGCCGCCGCCACCGCGCTCGCAGCGCTCGATCTGGTGCGTCTCGCGCGGATCACCGATGACGACGCCTTCGCGGCGCGCGCCGCGCGGATCATTGACGCCCATGGCCCGCGCTCGGACTCGCCGATCGCCGAGCTCTCAGCCGCCATCGCGGAAAAGGAGGCGCCGATCCTGCACCTGACGCTGATCGGCGGGGCGGACGAGGCCGGCACCGCGGCGCTCCTGGCTGCGGCGCACCGGCGCATCGTACCGGGTTTCTCGATCACCGTCCTCGACGAGGGCGAGGCGTCGAAGGCGCTGCGCAGGCGCTTCCCCGGAATGCCGCTGATGCCGCGCCTGCCGGGAAAGGCGCCCTCGGCGTACCTGTGCACCGCGTCTGCCTGCGATCCGCCGACCGCGGAACCCGCAGCGCTGGCGCGGCGGATCGCCGAGCTCGCCAAGCGGTGACCGGCGGTGGATGATGCTCAGCGATTGGGTTTGCGGATCGCGTCGCCATGCGCCGCGACCGCGAGTTCGGCGATGTGCGCATAGCCGGTGTCGCGGTAGGCCTTCAGGTAGCCGTCGAGCGCGGGCTGCAGATTGCTGTCGAACGCCTTCAGCGATGAGGTCTTGGTCATGATCGGGACGAGCACCTTGTTGTAGGCGTCCTCGGCCTGCAGCTCGCGCTTCACCGTCTTCTCCTTGAGCAGCTTCTTGCCGAGGTCGTTCACCTCGGCGCGCTCGGGCGCATCGCCGAAGGCCTGCACGAACGCCACCGCCTCGCGATAACCCTGCAGCGGATCGCTCGTGCTCAGCGCGGTGATGCGCTCGACGCGGGCGTGCCGGCTCGCCGCGATGCGCTCATGGAAGGCGGCGATGCAGTCCTTGTAGGCGGGATCGATCGGATGGGCCTTCTGCGCGCCTTTGAGTTCGGGCTCGATGAGCATGAACTGCTGGAGATCGAAGAAGTGCGCGGCGCGCAGGAAATCGTCGGGCAGCTGCTCGATGCCGAGCACGCCCTTCGATCGCGCGAGGCTGTCGTCGATCGCCACCTGGTGGCAGAATTTTCCGGCATTCGGGCCGCCGGTCCATTTCCAGCCCTTGCTCGCATTGTAGGCGATCTTGCCGTCGCTGTCGGCATTCCAGAAGACGATGACGATGGTGTTGCCACGCACCGCCGCGAGCGAGATCGGCGAGCCGATCCATGCCGCGGGGATCAGCTCGGGGGCGAGCTTGCCGACGTCCTTGTCCCAGCGTTCCTGGGTGGTTTCGGTCGCACCGAGCGGGGCGGTGATGCAGATCGCCACCAGGGCGGCGATCGCGAGGGGGAGGACGCGGGGGGTGGTCATGGGGGAGGATAGCACGGGAAAGGACGCCGCGCAGCTTTCCGCCGTGGGTCTGTCCGGACTCTCTGTCCGATCATTTCCGTGCCTGCGCAAGTCCTTTCGCGGCAAAGGCTCCGATTCCATCGCACGGCGCCCGCCGCGCGTGCGGTGACATCGCCCTGCCATCCCGCATCATGAGGGCCATGAAGATCGCGCTCGCGCAGATGCTGGTCGAAGGCGGTCGTCCGCGCGAGAACCTCGAGCGCGCACGGGACTTCATCCGGCGGGCGAAGGAAGCGGGCGCCGAGGTCGTGGTCCTGCCGGAGTGCCTCGATTCGGGATGGCTGCACCCGAGCGGGCGCGATTCGCCCCCCATACCCGGAGCTCACAGCGATGCGCTCGCCGCCGCGGCGCGCGACATCGGCATCATGGTCGTCGCCGGCATCGCCGAACGCTCGGGGACCTCCGTCCACAATTCCGCCGTGCTCATCGACCGCAGCGGGCGCCTGCTGCGCACGCACCGCAAGATCAACGAGCTCGATTTCGCGCGCGAGCTGTACACCACCGGGACCTCGCTCGCCGCGGTGGACACCGATCTCGGGCGCATCGGCGTGGCGATCTGCGCGGATCTCGCCCCCGGCGCCGACAGCATCGGCCATGCCATGGGCCACATGCGTCCGCTCGCCATCCTGTCGCCGGCCGCATGGGCGGTGCCTCCGGGCCATGATGACCTCACGGATCGCTACGGCGGGATGTGGCTGCAGTCGTATTCGGGAATCGCGAAACGGTTCTCGATCCCGGTCATCGGCGTCAGCAATGTCGGCGACGTCACCACCGGGCCGTGGGCCGGATGGAGGTGCATCGGCTGCTCGCTGGCGATCGGCCCGGATGGTTCCGAGCTGTGGCGCGGACCCTACGGATCGCGCGCCGAGGCCTTGCACGTCGTCGACGTGGCGACGCCCGCATCGCCGGCGCTGACCACCTGACGCGCCTACCCCGATCCTCCATGGCGGTCGATCCGCCCCGCTCGACACCCTGAACGCCGCAGCTCGCCCCGAATCCCGCGTTCAGTGCGACTCGGAAGCGGCTTTCGCGCCGTAGACCGTGGCGGGCATCTTCGCCGCGAGGGTCGCGAGGTTCTCGCGGCCGGATTTCTGCTGATCTGGTTTCGCCGAATCCAATTGGCGATGGCATTGCTGGTAGATGTCGCGCGCGCGCTCCTCGACCTTCAATCCCTTCGTGCTCCGCAGCTCCTTGAGACGCGCGTCGGCCTTCTTGGTGTCGTTGCCATCGGCCTCGGTCACGAAGCGGTCGAGGTTTTCGATCGCCGCGATCGACGCGGGTGCGGCGACCAGCTCGTCCTGGCGCGCCGACCAGCGTGCGCGCACGCGTTCGAGCAGGGCCGCGGCATCCGCGCCCTCGGGCGTGGCCTTGTTC
>JACDEN010000565.1 GCA_013816415.1 Planctomycetota bacterium | reverse complement strand
CTGCACATCTCGGCCGGCAGGCGGCAGGACAGCCGACGCAGGCCGCCCAGGCAGGGGACCAGCGCCCAGGCCAGGCCCGGCAGGCCGAGGCGGACGTCGCTCGAGCCGATCAGCACGTCGCAGGCGAGTGCCAGTTCGAGACCCGTGCCCAGGGCGTAGCCGGACAGGCGGGCGACGGTGACGCCTGGCCAGCGTTCGAGGCGGTCGGCGACGTGCTGGCCGAGGCGGCTGTAGGCGATGGCGTCGTCGGAGGAGAAGCGCGCCATCTCGGCGATGTCGGCGCCGACCGAGAACACCTCGCCGTCGCCTTCGAGCAGCAGCGGCAGCGCCTTGTGATGGGCTTCGGCGAGGGCCTCGTCGAGGCTCGCCAGGGTCGCGATGTCGAGGACGTTGTAGCGGTCGGGGCGCGTCAATCGCAGGCGCACCAGCGTGCTCCCGACATCCACCCGGATCGGCTGCAAAGCGGGTTTCGCCATGCGCCCCTCCCCTATAAGGGATGGATACCCCACGATCGCGAACACGTCAAATATCCCTGATCGTGCACGCAAAGCCCCAGGTGCCCTCGTGCGGTGTGCGGTGAACGACGGGAAGCCGCGAATTCCCGCGCAAACCCCTGGAGCGTAAGGCTGACAAGGGTTGCGCCCTGGCGATCCGCTACGTAGCCTCCCTCAACCCATGGGTTGGTACGATCGTTTACTAGGCATGTTCAGCGTCGATCTCGGCATCGACCTCGGCACTGCCAACACGCTGGTCGCGGTCCAGGGCAAGGGCGTGGTGCTGTCCGAACCGAGCGTGGTCGCGGTCAAGAAGGGCACCAAGATCGTCCTCATGGAGGGCAATGCCGTCGGCGACCAGGCGAAGCTGATGCTCGGCAAGAGCCCCGGTAACATCGAGGTGATCCGTCCGATGAAGGATGGCGTGATCGCCGATCTCGAGATCACCGAGCAGATGCTGCGCTACTTCATCCGCAAGGTGAACGGCAAGCGAGGTCCGTTCCGTCCGCGCCTGGTGATCGCGGTGCCGTCCGGCATCAACGAGGTCGAGAAGGGCGCGGTCACCAACAGCGCGATGAACGCGGGAGCGCGCGAGGTCTTCCTGATCGCCGAGCCGATGGCTGCGGCGATCGGCGCCGGACTTCCCGTCGCGGATGCAGTCGGCTCGATGATCGTCGACATCGGCGGCGGCACCACCGAGGTCGCGGTGATCTCGCTCGCGGGCATCGTCGCCTCCGAATCGGTGCGCACCGCGGGCGACGAGCTCGATCGCTCGATCATCAAATACCTGAAGGCGCAGTACAACGTCGTGGTCGGCGAGAACACCGCCGAACAGGTGAAGTACCAGATCGGATGCGCGATCCCGCTTCCCGAGGAATTGCGGATGACCATCCGCGGGCGCGATCTGCGCACTGGCATGCCGCGCTCGATCGAGGTGAACTCGACGGAGATCCTCGAAGCGCTGCGGCCGCAGGTGCAGACCATCCTCAACTCGATCAAGATGGTGCTCGAGCGCACGCAGCCCGAACTCGCGGCCGACCTCATCGAGCGCGGCATCTGCATGGCCGGCGGCACCTCGCAGCTGCGCGGTCTGGTCGAGCTGGTGGCGCAGGAGACCGGACTGCCGGTGCGCCTCGCGCATGATCCGCTGACCTGCGTCGCGCGCGGCTGCGCCGCCCTGCTCGAGAACCTCGACGCGCTCAAGCAGATCCTCGAGATCGGCACCGAAGCGTAGAAACCAGCATGTTTCGTCTCTTCGCGCGGGCCTGGCTGTTCCAGCGGGACAGCTTCCTGCTATGCGCCGCCGCTGCGGCGATCCTGCTCGGGTGGCGCGGCGAACCGCCGCTCACGTCGTTCCTCGTCCTCTCGCCGCTGATTGGCGCCGGCTTCCTGCCGATCGGCTGGTGGTCGCGCCGCTGGTCGCTGCCGATCGCCGCCGCGGTGGCCGTCGCGGCTGGTCATTGGCCGCTGGTCATGCAGGTGGTCGAGGCGCGGTCGTGGAATGGCGCGGTGGTGTGGTGGCCGACGCTCGCGAAATCATGGTCGATGGCGGGTCTGGGGCTGTGCGTCCTCGCCGCGCTGGTGCATTGGGCCGGGCGCTTCGCCGCGAGACCGCTCATCCGCGCCGCGGGCATGCTCGCGATCCTGCTGACGTTCCCGGCGGTGGCGATCCCGCTGCCGATGATCTACCGCTACCACGTGACCTGGCGCAGCGATGGGTTTCCCGAAGGCCAGCGCTTCACCGTGCGCTCCGACGCTCCGGGTATCGATCTCGACACCTTGTTCCTGCCCGCGAAGGGCGAGGAGCGCGGCGTGGTGCTGTTCACGCACGGCGTCGGCCGCTGGAAGGAATTCTACCAGGGCCATCTGCAGTTCCTGCGCGGCTGCGGCTGGTCGGTGCTGTGCTACGATCTGCGCGGCCACGGGCGGTCGTCGCCGTCGGCGATGACCTACGGCACTCGCGAGGTCGCCGACCTCGCCGCGGAATGGCGCGAGGCACGGTCGCGGGCGCACGGTCTGCCGGTGGTCGCGTACGGCGTCAGCCTCGGTGGCGGCATCACGCTGCTCGGCGCGCACCGTCTCGACGGCTGCGCCGGCGTCATCGCCGAAAGCGCGTTCGCCGATCTCGAATCCCTGGTCGACCGCTTCCTCAAGCCGCCGTTCGACCGCATCGGACGCGGCCTCGCCTGGGCTGGGCTCGGCTGGAGGCTGTCGATGGTCCGCCCCATCGACGCGCCGATCCTCCCCTCGGGTCCTCCATTGCTGCTCGGCTGGACCGCGCTCGACCGGGTGGTGCCGCCCGATCATGGCGACCGCCTCGCCGCCCGCGCGTCGCGCGCGGAACTGGTCGAATCGCAGACCGCGATCCACACCGGCATGATCCGCGAGACCCAGTGGCGTGCCGCCGTGGCGCGCTTCCTGGAACGTATCGCCTCTCGTCCTTGACGCGGTGCGGTCGCTGCCGGTACCCTGCGGACGATAGCCATGCCATTGCCCCCGGAATCCGTCCAGGCC
>JACDEN010000564.1 GCA_013816415.1 Planctomycetota bacterium | reverse complement strand
GGTTCAGCGAGGCGGCCGGCAATTTCCAGAACGACACCTTCGGCCGCGGCGGCAGCGGCAATGACGCGGTCCAAGCCGATGCGCAGGATGGCAGCGGGGTCAACAACGCGAACTTCTCGTGGGCGGCTGATGGCACTCCTGGACGCATGCAGATGTTCCTGTGGTCCAGCCCGTCGCCGCGGCGCGACGGCGATCTCGACGCCACGGTCATCATCCACGAATACTGCCATGGACTGAGCAACCGCCTGATCGGCGGCGGCGTCGGCATCTCTCAGCTGCAGCCGGCCGGCATGGGCGAAGGCTGGTCGGATTTCTACGCGCTGGCGCTGCTGAGCGATCCCGCCGACGACGTGCAGGGCACCTATGCGGTCGGTTCCTACATCGCGAACGGGCTGGTGGCCGACAACTACTACCGCGGCATCCGCCGCTATCCCTATGCCATCGAACCCGGACCGAGCGTGACCTCGGGTTCAAAGAATCCCCTGACGCTCTCCGACATCATCGCCAACACCGAGGTGCACAAGCAGGGCGAGGTGTGGTGCATGGCGCTGTGGGAGGCGCGCGCCCAACTGATCGGCAAGCTCGGGGGCGCGGTCGGCAATCAGACCATGCTGCGGCTGGTGACCGACGGATTGAAGCTGTCGCCACCCAATCCGACCTTCCTCGAAGCGCGCGACGCCATCCTGCAGGCCGATCTGGCGGCGAACGGCGGCGCGAACCTCAAGCAGCTGTGGATCGGGTTCGCCAAGCGCGGCATGGGCTTGTCCGCCACCGTTCCCGACAGCTCGACGACCACCGGAGTGGTCCAGGCGTTCGACGTTCCGGGAGATCTCTTGGTGACCTCGACCAAAGGCTTCGCCAGCGGCGGCGCTCCAGGCGGGCCGTTCGCGCCGACCCAGGCCAGCTACACGCTGCGCAACATCAGCGAATCGAACCTGAGTTGGTCAGCGACCAGGACCGTGTCATGGATCGTGCTGTCGTCCGCCGGCGGGACGCTGGCGCCGCACGCGACGACCACGGTGACGGTGTCGCTCACCGCCGCCGCGGCCGCGCTCCCGATCGGTGATTACCACGACGCCGTCACCTTCACCAATGCCACCAGCGGCAGCGGCACCACCTCGCGCGCCGTCGACCTGGACGTCGCCAACAACTACACGCTGGGGCCGGTGGGCTATTCGTGGATCGATGCGTCTGGGCACACGCAGGTCGACCTCGGCGCCGGCACCGCGTCCGACGACGCCGCGAGCGCGGCGCTGACCCTGCCGTTCCCCTTCCGCTTCTACGGGAAGGCCTTCTCCACCATCTATGTCGGATCGAATGGACTGCTCGGCTTCGCTCCCACCGGCATGAACCAGTGGGAGAACACCGATCTGCCGGACAGCACCCTGCCGAACGCGATCATCGCGCCGTGGTGGGACGATCTGTATCCGCCGCAGCCGGGAGCCCGCGTCACCGTCGGATTGGCCGGCTCCGGATCGAGCCGGGTGTTCGTCATCACCTGGACCAACGTGCCGTCGGTCAATGCACAGTCGCAGGGCTTCACCTTCCAGGCGCTGCTGATGGAAGGCAGCAACGACATCATCTTCCAATACCAGGAGGTGCGGTCCGGACTCGCCACCTACGGCGCGGGCCGCAGCGCGACCATCGGCATCGAGAGCACCAGCGGCGCGATCGCGCGCACCTATTCATTCAACGGTTCAGCCCTGGTCGCCAATGGACAGGCCATCCTGTTCCATCTGCCGATCCCGTCCGCGGCCACGCCGACGATCAGCCCGGCGGCGGGCAGCTATGCCGCGCCGCTGTCGGTCACGATCGCATCGACCCCGGGGACGGCGATCCGCTACACCATCGATGGCAGCACGCCGTCTCCATCGAACGGCACGGTGTACACCGGCCAGTTCATTCTCGCCGCGAACGCCACCGTCCGCGCCTTCGCCTCTGGCACCGACTTCATCGACAGCGGGATCGCGAGCGCCGCGTACGTGCTGACGACGGCTCCGCCGTCGACGCCGACCTCGGCCTCGGTGACCGATGACGCCAACGGCCGGTCGGGAGGCTCGTGCGGAGTCGGCACCGGCATCGGCGTCCTGCTGATCGCGCTGGCCACAGCGCTGCGTGCGGCGTTCACCCGTCCGCGAGCATCCGCCGCACGGTGAGGGCGTACATCAGCGCATGGGCGCCGATGTCGTTGTGAAAAGAGCCGAAGAGGTCGAGCTTCTCGGCGAGCCAGTCGCGGCAGCGTTGATCCCGAGCACGGCTCGACCTGTGCGCGGCGATCAGGCGGTCGTCGCTCCCGCCCGGGCGATGCGCGCCTGGGCCTCGGCGAAGCAGGCGCGGGCGATGCGGGTGAGCACCAACGCCTGCTGCCAACGGTCGGTCTCCTCGTCGAGCGTGCCGTCGGGACGCGGGAAGAGCCGTGCGTACCAGATCTTCGCCGGCAGCAGTTCGGGGTTGAAGCTGATGTAGTCGCCCGGTTTCGCCGTGCGCAGGAAGCCGACGAACGACCGCGTCCACATCTCGCGGAAATGGTCGACGAAGATCAGTCCGGTGCCGTCCTTGACGTCGACCTGCATGTGGCTCGGGTTGCCGATGCGCCCGTGGACGAAACGCACGCGGTCGAACACCGGCTGGAGGAACGTCAGCTTCTGCTCGAAGTCGCCGTAGGCCATCTCGAGGCCGGTGTACCAATGGCTGAAGTCGGCGTTCAGGCGGATCCCGGGGTGGCGCTCGACCATGCGCACGGTGCGCCAGATGTCCTGGGTGATGGTGGCGCGGTGGGTCTCGACGTAGATCGGCACCGCATGGCTCTCTGAGGCGCGGATGATCGCGGCGACGACGCGGTCGATGTCCTCGTCGGATTCCATGCCCCAGCCGACGTGCACGCTCGCGGCGTCGGCGCCCGCCGCCTTGAGCTCGGCCGCGAAGGGCTCGGCCTGCTCCGGTCGGTCGATGCGTCCGCCGCCGGTCCAGCCCAGGCCGAGCCGACGCGCGATCGCGCGGTTTCCGCCCTGGAC
>JACDEN010000563.1 GCA_013816415.1 Planctomycetota bacterium | reverse complement strand
GGCCAAGGCCCATGGTTTCTCGGTCCTGCGCTGCGGCGACAAGCCGTTCGCGACCTGGGACGGCGAGGTATTTCATCTGGTGAAGCGGACGCGCGCTCGGGGGCGGAGGCGGAAGGGTTAGTGGTTGGTGGTTGGTGGTTGGTGGTGGACAGCAATACACTCGAAATACTCGAAGAGACTTCTCTCCGCGATTCGTCGGCACGGCTTTTCGCCTCTCTCAATCACAAACCACCAACCACAAACCACCCCATCACATCCCGAACTCCGCCCGGTACCTCGCGAAACACCGCGCGCCAGCGCGCAAACGCATGAGCGCGCCTTCCGCCATCGCGCGCGCGGCGCCCGGAACCGTGGCCGCGAGCGGCGCGACGACGTGGCGGTTCCACGCCTGCGAATGCTTCACGTCGAGCACCGCGTGGAGCTCGAAATATTTGCGCGCCTCGCTGGGAACCCCGAGCCGCGCGAGTCCGCGGGCGACCTGTCCGACCCGCGTCGGAGCCGTGAGCTCGATCACGCCGAGCGCGCCGAGCGCGTGGTACGCGTAGCGCCGCTCGCAGGAGAGCGCCACCATCAGGTTCGCGAGCGCCAGCGATTCCCACACCGTGCGCCCAGCCACCGGCAATTCCAGGCTGCGCGCGAGCTGGTCGAGCATCGCGCCGTGCATGGCGACCGCCTGGCCGCGTCCCATTTCGTCCCAATAATTGCGTGCCAGCTCCAGCTTGGCTTCCACCGGCAGCTTCACCTGGGCCAGGGCGATCAGGTCGTCGAAGCCCGCCTCGCCGGCGATCTCCTGCGACAGGAACCAGCGCATCTGCGCGAGATCCGCCTGGCCAGCCAACCATGGGAACAGCGCGTCCCCCTGCCCAGGACCTGCGGTGGCGAGCTCTTCGAACCAGGCGAGGAAGCGGTCGCCGTCATGGACGGAGTCGGCGCCGAACGGCACCGTCGCGCCGGCGGCCAGGCGCTCCGCTTCGACGAATGCTCCTTCGAGCAGCCGCAGGCGCGCATCGTCGGAGATCGTCTGGCGCCAATCGTTGGTCGGCAGGGCCGGCCGCAAGCGGCGCTGGTTGAAGGACGCCAGCTGCCGCTGAAGGCCGTCTGCCTCGAGCGACTCGGGGCTCGATCGTGTCTCGGTAACCGCCGCGCTGGATGGTGCCATGGGATCTCCGATCGGCTGTGCCGGGCCACGACGGTACGGCCGCAGGGCTTCCTGTCGGCTGCGATGGCCGCAGCGTTGCACACGTTTCAGCGGCTGCGAGACTCAGCGACCAGTCCCACCACCGCCAGCCGGTCGGCGTCGGCATAGGCCGGGCTCTCGAGCTCCTCGCCGAAGACATCCGGGTCGATCTCGCGATACGTCCCCGCCGCGCCAGCCGCTGTGATCGCGGGAAGGATCGCCTCCCAGAACGGGTCGCGTCCGGCGATGATCGGCGTGCCTGTGTAGAGGATGAGCCGGCCACCCGGCTGCAGGCGCGCGAGCGATTCCCGGACGATGCGCACGGCGAGCCCGATCCCGAGCGCGCCGCCGCCGTCGCGGTAGATCCGCGCCTGCGGATCGACGAGGTATGGCGGATTGGCGATCACCACATCGATGGGATCCGGGATGCCGGCGAGGACATCGCTCTGGACGACGTCCGCATGCGCGACCCCGGCGAGCACGGTGTTGACGCGCGCGAACGACAGGGCCTTGGCGCTGATGTCGGCGAGGATCACGCGCTTCGCCCGTGCGGCATACGACAACCCACCCGCGCCGCTGCCGCAGCCGATGTCCACCACGCAATCGGCGTCGCGGGCGTGGTCCCCGACGAACGAGGCGAAGCGGTAGGTGTCGGGACCGAAGAAAACCGCGTCGGCCTCGACGGTCGGATAGGCCGAGTGCACGTGGAGTCGCTCGTCCAGGGTCGAGAAGCGCACGCGGCTGCGCAGTCCCGCAGGTCCACGGTCGAGCTGTCCGGCCTGCTCCAGCAAGGCGATCATCGGCGCGGGAACGAGGTCCGGCGGGAACGGCCGGCTCCAGCCGAAGACATCGCGCAGGTTACGCGCCCGCTCATTGCCGGCGCGCGCGTTGACCCGGCGATGCGTCTCGGGCGTCGGCGTGGTGAAACGATACCCGTCGGCCTTCAGAGCCTCGCCGAGTTCGCACAGCGCCGATTCCTTTTCGTCCACGAGCGGACGATCGGATCCAGCCGCGCGCTGGCAAGGCGCAGGTGGCTCAGGTTCCGCCATTTGCCCTGGCCGGTTCCAGGATACGTGCGTACCATGACCGGTTCTGGGAGCTCACCGTGGCCCATTCCAGCCGGATCCTGCCATTTCCCCAAAGCCTCGACGAAACGGCCGTCCGACCCGCCGGCCGCGCCCCCTGGCCGCTGCGGTGCTGGCGACGCTTGTCACACCCGCGCTGGCTGGCTTGGACACTGGGGACGCTCCTGGCGGTGCTGGTCGCCGCGCGGCTCGCCGCTCCGAGCGTCGTGCACTGGTACATCGACCGATCGATCAATGCGATGCCCGGATACCAGGGTGGCGTCGGCGATGTCAGCCTGCACCTGTGGCGCGGAGCCTACAGCATCGACAACCTCGTGATCAGCCGCGTGGGATCCGGGAACCTCGATCCCTTCTTGACCTGCGCCAGCCTCGATCTGTCGATCGGCTGGAGGAACCTCATGCACGGCGCGATCACCGGCTCGGTGCGCTTCGATCATCCGGTGGTGAATTTCGCCGACGGCAAGAAGCCGGAGAACAAGCAGACGGGCGGCGACAAGCCGTCGCCAGGCGCGCAAAAGCCAAGCGATGGGCAGGAGCCAGCCAAGGATGAGGTCTCCTGGCAGGAGCAGGTGCAGAAGCTGGTGCCGTTCGACATCGACCACGTCGATCTCGTCGGGGCCAAGGTGCGCTTCCAGAACATCGAGAAGCACGTCGATGTCCACATCGGGAAACTCGATGGGGTGATCACCAACCTCACCAATGCGAAGAAGCTGTCGTCGTCCAATTCGCTGGTGTCCACGATCAGCGCGAAGGGAGAGAC
>JACDEN010000562.1 GCA_013816415.1 Planctomycetota bacterium | reverse complement strand
CTCCAGGCGGCCTCGGGCGCGTCGCCGGCGAGGGGACCGAGGACCAGCCAATCCTTGTGGAACGAGCGGCGGCGTACGATGTCACCGCGCGCCTGGTCGATCGTCGCGCGGGCCTGGCTCCCCGCCGCGAAACGCGCGGCCACCGTGCTCATCAGCGAGTCCAGTACGCCCGGATTCTTCACCACGCACGCATCGGTGATCTCGGCGATCAGCCGGGTCAGCCGCTCAGGGTCCTCGGCGGCGGCGGTCGCCGTCACGCTCGATACCGCGTCCTCGACGTCCTCGGCCGTCCACCGCTCCTTCATCGCCAGCTGGTCCGCGATGGTGCGGCCCAGGGCGGCGGACAGCGGCTTGCGCAGCGCGAGCGCCGAGGCGTCGGCGCAACGGGCTTCGAGCCACGAGCGCAGCGCAGCCAGCGCCTGGCCGCGTTTCGCCGACGCTTCCATCTTGTCGAACCAGCGGGCCATGAAGTTCTCGGGCGCAGCGGTGGTCATCAGGCGCTCGCACGCGGCGATCAGCTTCACCGGATCGTCCGCGGCCAGGGCGACGTCCATCGCGCGGGCGGCGGACAGGCGCGCATAGGTGCGCGCGGCGAAATCGCCACGCGCGGCTGAGTCGGCGCCCGACCACAGCCGCAGTGCACACGCGGCATCGTCAGCGATGACGCACTCCTCGAGCGCCATCGCGAGACCGGCGCCATCGAGCACCGCGGCATCCTCAATGGCGCGCACGGTGGAGAGTGCGGTGGCACGGTCGCCGAGCCAGCGCGCGGCGCGCAGATGCGACAGCCACTCGGCGTAGGTCTCGCGGGTGCACGGAGGATTCCCCGTGGGGACGACCACGGCGGATTCGCCGGCGGCGACCAGGATGCCCGAGGACGGTTTGCGCACCGCCGCCTGCTGGCGCAGCGCGAACAGGGGATCGCCGAACGCGATCAGCCGCCAAGGCGATCCCGAGTACTGGCCGAGCCGACGGCGGCACGAACCGACGAACGACGCGCCCGCGGCAAGACGCGGTGCGATGTATTCCGGACGCTGGAATGCCGACAGGTACGGCTCGGAGATCGAACCCATGTAGACGAAGGCGCCGCCCCAGACCGCACGGCCCGCGAGCGTATCGGCATCGTACGGCTCGGCTGCCGAGCCCGAGTGGACGATGTGGATCGCGCAGGGTTCTCCGACCGGGAAGTCGTCGGTGAACCCGTCGCCACCGCCGATCGACCATTGGGTGGGATAGCCCGAGGAGTTGATGAGGAACAGCGGCCGGCGGTTCCACGGGCCGACGCGCGCGCGGAAGGCCTCGATGTTCGCCTCGCCGCCCTCGACCACGTCGACGGTCACGCGCGCGCGCAGACGCTCCGCCGCCGCCGCCATCCGGTAGCTGCCGAACTCGCTTCTGCTTGTCGGTTCGTAGGTGTTGAACAGCAGCGCCGAATCGGGCTGCAGGAACAGCGAGCACGCCGCCTGGTAGGCCGACCGCGCCGCATCGCCCGACAGCCGGCCGACGATCGCGACGCGGATGCCGTCGCCATCGCGTCCGGCGAGATCGTCGATGCAGTAGGTGTTGTTGCCGCTCGGCTGTCCCCAGTAGCGGAATGGGTACGCGCCGGCGAGCGTGATGGCGGCGAACCCCTCGCGGTCGAGCGCGCCCGAGGAGGCGAGCAGGCGATACGCCTCCGCCGCCCACGTCCGCGCATCGTCGCGGGTGACGTAATGGTCGTAGCTGCCGGGGACGCGGTCCTTGCCGACCGGCGGCGGAGCGATGGTCTCGATGCCCTGGAATCGTCCGGCCGCGAGCGCGAGTCCGCCGGCGACCTCGCCCGCGGTCCAATCGGTGAGGACGACGCCGGGAGGCGTGATGCCGAGTCTGCGCAGCCGTGCGGCCACGTGGGCGCGGTCCGCCGGGGCGTCGCGCTGCGAGTCATCGCTCGTCCAGCTGGCGATGAGCGCGCGCATGGCCTGCTCACGCGACATAACCGGCGGCGCGCCGTCATGGACGACGCTCGGCACGACCACCACCCGCGCCGGCTTGAAGGCGGCGATGAACTTCGGAGCGTAGAGATCGTCCTGCATGAGCACCGGGAAGAACGCATGCTCGCTCCAGCACGAGATCGCGGCGGCGAAGGTCGGCAGATCCGGTACCAGGGCGACGGCGTCGAGCACCTGCCGGCGTGCCCACGGCGAATCGGCGGATCCCACATCGCCGTGCGCCTGCGCTGCCATCGTGCGCGCGGTCCGCTCGAACGCCGGACTCTCGCCATCGCCAGCGGCAGCCGTGGCGAGATCCCACAGGCGGAACGCCTCGCCGGAATCGCCGGCGGCGAACGCGCGATCGGCCGAATCGAGGAAGACATCGGCGGCGTTGCGGCCGCGCGGGGCCTGCGCGGCCAGCTTGTCGATCAGCTGCTTCGGCTCGCCGTAGCCGCGATCGAGGATGGCGTAATCGAGGAATGGTTCAGCGCGCAGGCATTCGTCAGAGGTCATGTGCTTGGCGAGCAGCGCCCCCGCCACCGCGCGCACCACCGCCTCGGCCTTGGGATTGCGCTCGGCACCCTGGATCACGGCCATCCCCGCCCAGGTCGCCGCGGCCTCGCCCTCGGGATGCTCCTGCAGCAGCGGCAGCATCCCCGCCATCGCCTTCTGCCCTTGCATGCGCGCCGCCTGCCTCAGCAGGGCCGCGGTCGCCGGCAGCGGCGGTGCGGTCTCACCCTGGTGGTCGCGCACCGCGGTGCGGGCGGCCGCCAACGATGCGCGCAGCTCGCCGTGCTCGGCGCCGTCGTCGAGCAGCGGGGATTCCGCAGCGTCGATGCGGGCGAGCACCAGATCACGCGGAAGCGCGCTCTCGGGCTTGGCATCGAGCGCCTCGGCGAGCTGGTTCCAACGCTGCATGGCGTGGAAGCGCGCCGCCACCTCGAGCTCGGCCGATCGTGCGGGATCGAGCGCGGCGCGCTGGGCGTTGGCGCGCGCCACCGCAAGCGCCTGATCGGCCCGGCCCGCGTGCTCGAGCCGCTGGATCATCCTCGCC
>JACDEN010000083.1 GCA_013816415.1 Planctomycetota bacterium | reverse complement strand
GTCGACCGGTCCTTCTATGGCGAAAGCCACGCGCGGCGTGTCCGTGCCGTCCACGATGCCAAGCGCCACCGTGACCTCGCCGCGTTCGAACCCCAGCGGAAACGTCAGCCTCTCGCGGGCGAAATTGTGGCCGGGCAGCCAGTTGCGGATGTCGCACGTGAACGGCAGCACCTGGCCCCGGCGCCCCTGCTTGAGGCGGAGGGCCAACCGGTAGGGACGATAGATCGGCGCGCAGCCGACATTGTCGAGGAAGACATCGACGGCGATTGTCCCTCCCGGTGTCGCTTCGATCGGAAAGAGCAGGTGGCGCAGGGTGAAGCGGTAGCCGATCCTCTTGTCGAAGTCGACAAGCTTCGGCAGCACCTTTTCTGGAAAGAATCCGCTCTTCGGCATGAACACCGAGGTGTGGTAGAGCAGTCCTTCATACAGGATCTGATCGATATCCAGGCGATCCATCTCCCAATGGGCGACGGTGGCGCTGGTCTCCATGGTGACGGGCGCGGTCTTCCAAGCCTCCTGCGCGCTGGAATCGTGGATCTCCTGCACGTAGGCGTCGTACATGTGGTTCCATCCGCCGCCGGCCGGCACCTCCACGACATTCGCCCGATGGAAGTCTCCGAACGAATCAGCCCGCCATCCGATGTGTCGGGCGTCCTTGCCTGCTTCCCGCAGCGCGTGCGTGAACCCAGGTGTACCCAGCATGCCCACCAATTGGGTCCGGCGGAATCTGTCGATGTAGATCTGCGCGAGTTTGGCAGCCGTCCGCGGCGTGCAGTTGCCGCCGGCTTCGCCCCAGAAGCCCGCATAGGCGATGTCGATGCTTTCGATATCCGGATGGCCATCGTAACGCTGAGCGAAGGCGCGGATGAAATTGCCGAAATGCTCCAGATATCGCGGATCGTTGCTGTCTGGTTCGTTCTTGGCGAACGCCCCGTTCTCGATCCACGCCGCGCCAGTGTCCCAGTACCAATCGGGAACGTCGACGCTCGTTTCCGGCGGGTAGCGTCGCGCTTTCGGAGGATGTTTTGCCGTATTCACCGGAATCGTATAGGGCTGGAAGCGCAGTTGCGCGCTCTGACCGCGGTCGCGCGCGGTTTTCAACGTGCCGTCGATGATATCCCAGTTGTAGCTGCCTTTTTCCGGCTCGAGCCAGGCCCACGGCCAGCGACAATACGTCAAGGTGGTGCGCGGAATGAATTTCACATTGTCCCGGATCTTCTTCACCGGGAACCGGGTGGGCCCGCAGCGGTCGTTCCAGGCGAGCGTCGGGCAGAGGTCATCACCCTGGAAGCGTTGGAACGTCGTGGTACCGCGATGGGGATTGTGCAGATACGCATCGGACTCCGTCGGTCGCACGCGCTGCACGACCTCGTCCTTGCCGAATGCGTCGCGCCAGTACCTCACCACCGGACGCTTCACCTCGACGACGGTCGCTGCCGAATTCACGTGGCGCAGCGTGGGGTCCATCTGCTCGGGGCCGTAATCGGCGAGCGCCCGGGCCCACGCGGCCGGCGTGTCAGAGGTCGGACGCTGGTTGGTGAAGATCGGAAGCTGCTGCAGCACAGTGAGGACGGCGACCGAGTTGGG
Source organism: Planctomycetota bacterium (assembly GCA_013816415.1). Lineage (GTDB taxonomy): Bacteria > Planctomycetota > UBA11346 > UBA11346 > UBA11346 > JACCZE01. The sequence continues at coordinate 7,234 of JACDEN010000083.1, read as the reverse complement.
ATTCTTTGGCGACAGCGTCTTTTCCCAATGGGAACGGGTCTTCAGCGTCGCAGGCAGATCCGTCACGGCCTGGGGATAGATCTCGAAGAACGTCATGATGCGGTCGATCACCTGCCGGCGGCTCGGGGGCGCACTCGCGCGGGCGATGGTACGTGCGGTGGCCATGATCCGTCTCCAGTGGGCGCGTCGAGCGGTCGTGATGACCGCGTGGGGGAGATATGCTTAGGGTGGAGTGTCCGGGGGCAAGGCACACGAAGCTGACGGGCGCGCGATGGGGTCGGCTTCGAGCTTCGAGCTTCGAGCTTCGAGCTTCGCGGCTTCGAGCTTCTTCTGTTTGTCTGGAATCGGTGACCCGTCGACAAGCCGGAGAAGCGCGAAGCTCGAAGCGGAGAAGCTGAGAAGCGCGAAGCTGACGGCCGACAGCCGGCTGCACTCGGCCGATCCTTCACCTGTCCATTTTCGTGATCGTGCTCGGCGTCAAGGCTGCCCTCGCTATCGCTCGGCGCCGGGGCGGCGGCCTTGACCCCTGTGCGCGATCACGGGGTTTTTGGTGAAAGGAATCACAGATGAGATGCGAATCACTCGAGGTGTGGCGGCGGGCGATGGAGCTGGCGGAGCGGATCTATCGCGACATCGAAGTCGTGCGCGGCGAGGGCGATCTCGCGCGGCAGCTGCGGGCGGCGGTGGTGTCGATCGCATCGAACATCGCAGAGGGGGCTGAGCGCGAGGGCGATGCGGAGTTCGCGCACTTCCTGTCGTTCGCGAGCGGGTCGTGCGCCGAGGTCGAGTGCCAACTACGGCTAGGCATGCGCTTCGGCGCGCTGCGCGGACGTGCGCTGCCCGAGGTTATCGTGCTGGGGCAGGAAGTGGGATGGATGCTGCGGGCGCTCGGGAGGAGGGTGAGGGGTGGTTTATGAGCTGTCCACGTCCGCGTTCGACAGGTCGGAGAAGCGCAGCTCGCAGGGGGGATCTCAGCTGCTCTCAATCGAAGCAAAAACATTAGAAAAATCAGCGATCTGCAGATCTCGCTTATGGATGCTGTAGGTCAATGTGCCCGCGTCCCAGAAGCAGTACCCGGTCTTGCGGCCGTATCCGAGCGATAGGAGCACCATCCACTCGTCCGAGAGGCCACCGCATTTTTCCGCCGCACGCTCTTCTGGCGATTCATGCTGCGTGAAGACATAGCTGTTGATGTGGTGGTACTCCCCGCCGGTGTCGTCCTCCTTGTAGAGCATCTCACCCATCGCGCGATAGGCCTCGCTGAACTGTGGATCATCTTGAATTTCTATGAGGCGACGCGTCGCATCGTTAACTCGCTCATCATCCCGATACAGACACGGCAATGAATAGGTGAGTGCGCTGGTTGCTTTGAACCCATGGTATGGTGCCGAGATGTTCGAATCATGGAATTTAGTCGGGTCAGGATGGTGATAAGTTCTCAGTTGCGACGGTGAGGGATGATAGAGCACCTTGGCTCTCTTCGCGTACTCCTCATCCTCGGTGAAGAATTGCAGGAGTCCAGATCGGGGCAGATATACCTGAAACGGCGCGATGGGCGCGAGTTCGATCTGCGCGTGGAAAATCCAATGTTTGCCGTTGGTCATGGGATAGGGGACCGAGTCCGGCAGATCCGGCGTCCCACCGAAGCGGGTGTTGCCCAGGCGGATGTGATCCTCTTCATCTGTTAAAGTCAGGCGGACGGACCTTCGCGCCGACAGCAATATTTCAGAGCGAAATGAGGCGAGTCCGGCTTTGGAGATCTCCGCATCGAAGCGTCTTAGGGCCTCGTCCCCAGTGACTCCCGTGTAAATATGTGGTTCGATCGACCGTGTGCTCTTGGATGGGTAGGTGATGTCCTTATAAAGAGCCTTTACCCTTGGCTCGATCTCGACGTCTTTGATTCGATTCAGTGTGGTCGGCAATTGCTTGAATTGATTGCCTTTCAAGCAGATGCGCGTCAGAGCTTTCGACGTCCCTACGGTTTCGGGAAGCGACTGGAGCTTGTTGTATTGCAGGTCGATTGTTTCCGCATTGGGTAAGAAAAAGAGCTCATCGGGGACGGAGGTCAGTTCCCCATGGACGGTCAGCCACTTCAGGCCGATCAGATGTGCGATTTCCGGCGCCAGGTGTTCGAGGGGAGTTCCGCTTACTTCAAGCAATTCAAGCTGCTGCAGCGACGAAATTGTGGGCGGCAGCGTAGTCACCGACAGCCCTTGAAGGGTCAGTCGCTTGAGTTGGGGAAATGCATCGAAACGGTCAGGTAGGTGCGTGTCTGAAAAACCGTGGAGTCCGAGTTCGCGAAGATGAACCAGGGAGAAAACCGTTTCTGGCAGAGGGCCTCCTTCACAAGAAAGGAAAATATTCACGACGTAACGCGGATCGACGGACAGCGCCTCTTCGAGATCCTGGAAACGGTAGTGCTCTGTCAGGACAGGGCCAGGTTTGAACTTCTTGCGGATGCTTACAGGAATTCCCCCGGATTCACCGAGGTGCTCGCGGCGAAGCAGGCCTTCCATGGAGAATATTCCATCGCCGATATCGACAGTCCCGAAAAAGCTCAGCCCATACGCGAATCCGCACTCATCGAGATGTCCCATGTGGAAGTCATTGGGGTGGCTGAAGCGACGTCTCACCTCGGGAGTGGGGAAGGCGATCCATTGGAGCTGGAAACCCGCTTGGAACATCCCCTCGTCCTCGAGGAACATGTCCGCGTGCTTGCGTTCATCGAAGCGGAGGGGCTTCGAGAGCAGTGCCACATCCATCTTGCCGTCATTGAATGAAATTTCGCTATCGGACGAAAACGTCAGGGTGACATCGCCAACCGTAAAGATTTCTTTCATAGCATCGTTGTGACGGCCGGATCGGCTGCGCAATGTCTTCTCTCGGCGTCTACATGCGCTGCATCAGCGAACTGATCATTCGCCCGGTGTGATCGACCAGATCACCGACTAGCGCATGACTGTCCCCGTCAATGAATCGGCAATCGGCAGCCACCACCAATTGCGCCTGCAATTCACTGCACGATCCGCGTGCGATGGATAGGAATCGACGGAAGTCGGCATCAGTCCGCCGCCCGGCGCCTTCGGCGATATTCGAGACGATCGATATCGCCGCGCGTCGCATCTGATCACGCAATCCGTCATCGTGGATGCCTGCGGTGATCACGTAAACCGCCCGAACCACCTCGCGCGCCTTCTGCCACACCCTGAGTTTTGAGAACTTGCTGTCCATCTGATGATTCCTTTCCCCCACCACCCCGCTCTCGCCCGCAGCGGTCAAGGGCGCCGCTCCGGCGCCGCGCAGCGGCCGCGGCGTTCCGCCGCGCGCCCTTGACGGCGAGGACGAGAGCGAAAATCGGAAGGGATAGGAATCGATCGCTATAATCTGCCGAGGTGAATCGAAGACGGATTCGCTGCTCGCTGCTCGCGAATCCCTTGGTCACCGCCAATCGTCCGCACGACGCACCGCCCTCATCAACGCGGTGAGATGCGAGCGGCGAGAAGCGAGTAGCGATGCCAACCAAAAAACAAAAAAGCCGAGGCCATCAGCCTCGGGTATTCATCTGCCCACTTCCCATTTCTCCAATCGCTGATCCGCAACAAACAGAAGAAGCTCGAAGCGCGAAGCTAGAAGCAGAGAAGCTCGAAGCTCCCGGCAAACCCCCAAAAACGAAAAACCGGAGGCTTTCCGGCCTCCGGTCAGCACCCGCTCATCAAAGCTCTCTTACCCCACATATCCCAAATACGACCATTCCCCTTCCTCCCCCTGCCTCGGCTTCACATAAAACCCATCCTTGATCCGATATCTCGCCCCATCGATCCTCACATCCACTCTCCTCCCATCCCTCTTCAAAAACTGCCCCACCGGCAGGTAGCACTGCACCTTGATCACCACTTCGAATTCATTCCTGAACGGCACCGCACGAACCTCAGCCAGGATCTCCTCGGTATCCGCATCGATGATCGTCGCCGGCACACTGTCGAGCGCGCGCCGCGCGATCGACGGATTCAGGGTGAACGAATCCGTCGGCTTCTTCGTCTCCGGCGCCTTGGCCGTCGGAACCGCCACCTTCGCGATGCGCTCGGTCGACCGCTCCTTCTCGATCCTCTCCGTCGCCTTCTCGATCCGATCCGTCGGCTTGAGCGAGGCCGCGCGATTCATCGCCCTCATCTCGCGCAGCTGATCGCGGCGGCGGAGATCATCGCGCGTGAGCGTGGCGATCTCCGTCGACTTCAGCGTGGGCTGCAGCGCCGCCAGGACCTGGTCGTCTAGACGATATCGCATTTACCACCGGAACAGGCGACGGCATCGACCAGCTTGGTCTCGTCGCTCTCCTCGATCATCATCGTATAGTCCACCGGGATGTATTCGCGCTGCAGGTCTTCCCACATCTTGCAGTTGTGTACGCGTTTCAAGCAATAGGTCATCCGGCGGATATCGCCCCCGAAGTAGTTCTTGGCGAACTTGTGCGAGCGGCGGACCCAATCCTTCTGGGCCAGCAGCTTCTTGATCTGGCCCTGGAGGACCTCGAGATCCTGCTCCTTGCCGGCTTCCAGCTTGGGCAGGTCCAGCGAGTGCCCGGTTCCCAGCGCGCAGGCGCAGGCCGCCCACAGGTCGTCGGAGAAGGCGTGCATGCCGTCGACGATCAGGCCCGAGGCGAACAGCGAGCCGACTCCGTACTCCTTGACGATGTCGTCGAACGTCCAGACCGCGCAGAAGGGGGCCTGCGGATAGTCGAGGTCGCCGCCCATGGGCAGCAGCGAGACCCCCGCGAAGGCGTCGCGGTGGTGGTAGATGAACTGGGCCACCTCCTCCCACTCGTGGTCGCGCACCGTGATGGTGTTCGACACGTTGTGGCGCAGCCAGGGCGCGGTGCAGCGGTCGGCGCGCTTGCCGTAATTCACCCAGTTCTCCTGGGTCAGCTTCACGTAGCTCAGCAGGTCGACCGCGCCCACGTCGTTGAGGGTGCGGGCGGACTCGGGCACCTCGATGCAGAAGGTGATGACCGCGTCGGTGCCGTTCGGGTTCCACACCGAGCGCTCGACCGCGCGCAGATTGTGGGCCTTGAAGTACTGGTACGGCGCCTCGCCGATATTCGCCTGCACGCGGCGGAAGTAGCGCCGCGCGTGGTGGGCGTGGATGCCCGAGGCGGTGCCGAGGATGCAGCTGGTGGTGCCGGCCGGCTTGACGCAGGTGGCGCGGGCGGCGGGATTGATGCCGAGCTTGCGCGCCATGTCCTCGTTCACGTCGAGGATCAGCTGCGCCATGTCGCGCTGGATCTGCGGGTCGAAGGCGATCTTCGGGTTGTCCATCATGCCGGTCATCGAGCAGCCGAGCAGCGCTTCGCGGCGCACGATGCGCTCGGTGGTGGCGCCGAGGTAGTCGAAGTCGGAGTAGCCGGCCTGCAGCGTGCCGAGGATGGCCGCCGCCTTGCACGCGCGCGCGAAGATCTCGGGCGTGGTGCAGGCCTTGACGTTCAGCTCGCACAGGTTGCAGAACGCCCAGCCGGTGGCGCCCGTCGATTCGTCGACCGGATACATGCCGATCTCGACGCACGGGTTGTACATGATCTCGGTGGAATCGGCCCACACGAAGCCGGGCTCGCCGAACTCCTTCACCGAGGTCATCAGACCGTTGAACTGCTCGAAGGTGGTCTTGTCGCGCAGCAGCAGGGCCGAGTTGTTCGAGCGGCCGCGCTGCGGGTTCTTGATGAACCAGTCGCCGGTCTTGGCGGTGATCATCGAATCGTCGTCGACCGAGAAGATGCAGATGGTGGCCGAGCGGCGGACGCCGCCGGCGAGCACCGCGTCGGACGCGTGCATGACGATGTCGTAGGCGTCGATCGAGGGCAGCGGGCAGTCCGAGCCGACGCTGACCAGGCGGTTCTCGAGGACCAGGCGGATGTGCTCGAGCGAGCGCTTGAGGGGGCCCGCGCCGGGGGCCTTGCCGATGCCGCTCGAGAGCGGCGAGCCGGCGGGGCGCACCAGGCTGAAGTCGAACACCACCTGCTTGCCGAAGTATTCCGGGAACGGCTGGTCGGCGGTGAAGTAGGCCGACATCAGCGCGCCGAGCGCGTCCGACCATCCTTCGATCGAGTCGGGCACCACGAAGGTCGCCTTCTCGTCGCCGGGGCGGCTGATCGGCGGTAGCTTGGCCACGTGGTGGTGCTGGACCGAGAAGCCGACGCCGCAGCCGCAGAGCAGCAGCCACAGCGATTCCTGGAAGAAGCGCGGGCGGTCGCAGTAGGAGACCGTGCAGTTGTAGAGGCGCGCATTCTTGTCCATGACCGGCTTGCCGCCGAACTGCAGGGCGCGCTGGCTGCCCAGGACCAGGCGCTCCTTGGCCGCCTCCTTGGCGAAGGCCACGTCGGCCGCCACCGGCTTGTTGGCGTACTTCGCCTCGTGCATCGAGAACACCCGATCAACCGCTTCCGCATACGTCTCGCGGCGGCCGAGGGCCGGATTCCAGCGCGCGTACTTGGTGTTGAAGGCGTAATCTTGCAGTTGCGACAGGGTCATGGGCGGGTCCTGGACTCGGGGGTGGGTGGAAAGGAGGGGGTTCGAAGGGTGGTGCGGGGGGCTGCGGGCTCGGTGGGGTGCTTAACGTCTGAAGCGTCAGCAGGTTGGGTGCTCGCAGGCCCTCGGATCGAGGTGGTCGCGGGGCTTTTTGTCAGCCGCGCAGAGAGAGGTCCACTAGATATGGTGGGGTGGCGACAAATCAACACCACAGATCGTACCACATTTCGACGAATTTGTAAACTTCCTTAGTCGAGTGCCCGCAAGAGGATGATCGGACCCTGAATCGACGTAAGTTTTTTTTCGTCCGCGGAGGTCGAAAACCAGGTCGAAAAACGAGGCGATATGAGGGGGGCGCGAAGACTAGATTTGCCTAGGAAGCGCTTCCGGTCGCGAGTGGCGAGAAGCGTTTTGTTTCGTGGGCTTCGCCCCCGGTCCCCCCGGCCTTGGTCGGGGCACGATGTCCTCCGCAGCGCTGCGGACATCGTGGCGGATGGCGCTGCGCGCCATTTTATCCGCCGCCGCCCCTCGGGCGGCCGCTCGCGCGGACTTTTGTTTCGTGGGCTTCGCCCCCGGGCCCCCCGGCCTTGATCGGGGCTCGATGTCCTCCGCAGCGCTGCGGACATCGTGGCGGATGGCGCTGCGCGCCATTTTATCCGCCGCCGCCCCTCGGGCGGCCGCTCGCGCGGACTTTTGTTTCGTGGGCTTCGCCCCCGGGC
>JACDEN010000082.1 GCA_013816415.1 Planctomycetota bacterium | reverse complement strand
GGCCAGCGCGACCCGCTGCTGCTGCCCTCCGGACATCTGCTTCGGCCGGTGCAGCCAGCGGTCGCCGAGGCCGACCCGCTGCAGCAGCTCCATGCCGCGGCGCCGGGCCTCGTCCGCGTGGACTCCAGCAAAAGTCATCGGCAGCGTCACGTTCTCGAGCGCGGTCATCACCGAGTTCAGGTTGTAGGACTGGAAGATGTAGCCGATCTTGCGGCAGCGCAGGAAGGCCAATTCGTGCGCGTTCAGCTGCGCCATGTCCACCTCGTCGATGAACACGCGGCCGGCGGTCGGGGAATCCAGGCCGCCCACCATGTTGAAGAACGTCGATTTCCCGGATCCCGACGGACCCATCACGCAGATGTACTCGCCGCGGTAGATCTCGAGATCGATGCCCTTGAGCGCCTGGGTGATCTCCGCGCCGCGCACGTAGGTCTTCTGGACTCCATGGGCGCGCACCAGGATCGACTTGCCGCGGCCATAGACGATCGGGTCGTATGCCATCACTCAACCCTCATCGCGTCCATCGGCGCCATCCGCGATGCCGACCAGGACGGATAGATCGAGGCCAAGGTCGACAGCAGGATGCCGGTCGCGACGCAGATCACTCCCGCGATGAGGATGTCGAGCATCGGAAAATAACCGTACAGATAGGAGCCATACACCGCCGAACCCTTGGCGACCGCCAGCACTGCGCCGATCGCGGTGCCGACCACTCCGCCCGCGAGGCCCTGGATCGCCGCCTCCATCAGGAACTGCTGCAGGATGAAGCCATCCGTGGCGCCCAGGCATTTCATCGTCGCGATCTCGCGGAAGCGCTCGGTGATCGCCATGAGCATCGCATTCGCGATCCCGACCATGCAGACGACGAAGGATATCGCCATGAGGAAGGCCTGCCGACCGTTGATCAGCGTACCGGCGCGCTGATCCGGCATGCGCTGCGCCATCACCTTCTCGAGTTCGGATATCTGGCGTTCATGGTCGATCCCATTGCCGACCTCGACCAGGCGGGCGTGCGTCCATTTCCCCGCGAGCACCTGCTCGACGCGCTTGTCCGCGATGCATCCCATCTTCTGGTCGGGCGAGGGATCATTCAGGAACAGCTTCTTCCAGGTGTTCACCGCATCGGGCGCCTCGAGCGCGCTGGCGATCTGGTCGCGCAGCTTCGCTTCCGCGAGGCCCGTGCGCACCGCGGCCACGGTCTGGGGCGGGTCGCTGAATCCATGGTCCTTGAGCAGGGCGGTGAACGCGGACGTCTGGCTGTCGTCGGCGGTGATCAGCCAGGCTCGCCAGTCGCGTTCGGTCGAGGATCCCGTCAGCCGGGCGACATCGTCGGTGAAGCGCGATACGCCTCCTGCCCAGGCTTTGGAGAACCCCTCGAGATCGCGCTGGTAGCCGGGGCGGCGCTCGATGACGTCCTTCATCTGCGCCATCGGCATGAGCAGCGCATACGAATGGACATGGCGCATGCCCTCGGCGAAGGTTGCCCACTGATCGGGTTCGCGCAGCCGGTCGAGGACTTCGCGACCCTTCGCATTGCCGACCAGGACGGCTCGGCTGCCGGCGTCCATCGATTCGAAGAACGACACGATACCTGCCTGGCTCCGGCTGTCGGCCGCGAGCGCGCCGATGATGGCGCGGTCGAATCCCGATACCGATGCGAACTCGTCGAGTTCGGCGGCCGACGCCGAGCCCAGGCGGTCCGCCAGCAGCACGGTCGATGGCTGCGAGAACCACGTCTTGGCGCGGCGATCGGGGATGCGCTGCTGGGCGGCTTCGACCTTCACGCCCGCTCCGACCGCGCGGGTGAAGGCGCTCTCGCACAGGAGCGTCATGAAGAACGCTACCGCGAGCACGATCACCATCAGGGTCAGCAGCGAACGGAACAGGCGATGCGTGATACCCTTGAGGCAAAGGGCGCTCGCCTTCGCCAACGGGATCTTGTGCTGCGGCCGGACATCGATGATGGGGTTGGCCATGCTACCAGATCCCCGTGTTTTTGGGGATCAGGCCGGTGGCCATGTAATAGAGGACTCCGCACACCAGCACCATCGCCACGGCGACGATCTCGCCCATGATCAGACCGAGGAACAGCGGCTTGAGCGATTGGTAGCTGCGTCCGCCGCCGAAACGGACGATCAGTTCCTTCACGCACCACCCGATCAGGAATGAGAACCAGGAGATCCGCGATGTCGACGTGCCCCACACCAGGAATGCCACGGGATGGAGCGGCCACCACGCGAAGCGGAAGCGCATGAGCGAGAACATGAGCACGAAGAAAGCGCCCAGGCCCATCCATTTGAAGATCAGGCCATTGCCAACGTTCTGCGCGAGCAGACCGAGCTTCGCCAAGCCATGCGTGTCGGCGGACACCTGCATCTGGTCGGTGTCCTGCAGGATCGCGAGCTTCGAGGTCGCGTTGTCGAGCGCCCAGACCGATGGCCCCACCACCCACATGTTGTTGCCCGACCCCTTGGCGTAGAGCCCGTACGTCCAGGAGAAGAAGCACAGGACGAAGGCGATCGCCAGCCCGATGTAGGCGACCGTCAGCATCTTCGGCCGGCTCACGCCGACGTTGTCGGCGGTCTTCATGCTGGTCGCGACATACGGCATCAGGCCTTCGGTGGTGTCGACTCTGAGGATGGTCGCCAGATAGTAGATGACGACCAACGCGCCGGGGCCCACCGCTGGCGCACCGAGCAGCGTGGTGATGACGTTCACGACGTCGAATCCAGCGGACAGGAACGGCAGGCCGGTCTCGCAGATGATGCGGGTGAACACCAGCATGAAGAGCATGACCGTTCCGCCGTAGATGAGCGCGATGAACCAATCGAGATTCAATGCGGTGATCAGGAAGCCGATGAAGCAGGCGAACGACACCGCGAAGATGCGCGCCGCCCACACCGGTTCGGCGTCTTCCCGGTCGCGCACCGGGCGCACCGCCTTCGACAGCACCGACCAGTAGTAATGCCGGCCGGTGAACAGCAGCAGCAAAGCGTACGCGACGTAGCTGCCGGCGCGGATATGCGCCATCTCGCCCCACCCGACCGGAACCCCGCCGCTCATCAGGTAGAATTCGGCGGTGAACACGCTGACGAACAGCGAGGCGACGCCAAGGCTGAGACTGATGTCGGAGGCGATGAAGTACGCGATGCCGATGATCAGGAAGCTCACCTTGAACGACGTGACGTGCGTCATCGAGTTCTTCAGCGACGGGAAGAGCTCCTTGAATTCTCCGTACAGCTCCGTGGTGAGCTTGATCTCGGGGACGTACAGGGGAAACCAGGCATGGAGGTAGTTGACGAGGTGGATGGCGAAGACGGGCGCGAATCCGAACCAGAACAACCGCGAATAGAAGATGTCGGAGGTGGCCCTGGTTCCCGTGCGCTCGATCAGCGCGGTCGCGACGGTCGCCAACGGGTACGCGAGCTGCTCGTGATGGGACCATTGGCGATGGACGAGCAGAACCAGCGACACGATCGCCAGCGACACGAACAGGACGAGCGGCGCCCAGTGCGCCATCGCCGGCAGCCATTCGCGGTACGGCGCTTCCGTGAACCCCAGCTTCTCGTCCCCGTGGGGGATCCCCTGGGCGAAGCTCTCGTAGACATGCTCATAGGCCAGCTTTTCCGCCTCGGTCGTCCCGCGTTCGTGCTTCAGCGGAAACATCTCGGCCGGCAGGTAGGTGGTGGTCTTGTAGATCGTCCAGTCGGGCTTGCCGGAGGCGACCGTCCACGGAGTGATGACCGCCCGCTGGAAGCACTGGTAGAAGCCCCCCATCGGCAGCCAGCACGAGATCATCATCATGGCGAGGACCACCGCGAACTCGCGGGTGCCCAGGCGCAGTCGCCCCCACAGCCGGCCGGCCAGCGGATTCCACACCGTCGCGAGCACCAGGATGATGGTGAACGGACCGATCGGCAGCTGATGGCCGATGATCGAACTGAGCTTCAGGATCTCGCTGTTGAAATTCGCGTACAGGGCGATGAACATCACGCCGATCAGCCCGAAGAGCACCGACTTGACGGTGATCGCCCGCTCGACCGGCTTGGGCACGGCAGCCGCGTCCTTCGGAGCCTGCGGGTCGCTCATGTCTGCGCGGCTCCGCTCGGCTCGGGCCGGAGACCGGACTGCCAACCACCGCGCATCATCGGCTCGCCCGGCGCGTCATCGACATGCGCGTAACAGCTGATCGCAACGAACACCTCCGCCTTCGGTCCGCGAGGGCGACAGCACATGGGATCGCAGCATAATGCAACAACGGTCCTCGCCGCTGGCGGTGACCGGGTTGACCACGCAACCGATTGCGGGCGAAGCGGTTCGCCCGTATGCGCGGATCAGAACAAGGCGGTGGACTCGGCGCCCTCGTCGCCAGCGGTGAACTGGTCCTCCTCCTGCGAGGGCTTGTCCTGCATGCGCTTCCGCTGGTGGTGCTTGTAGGCCTTCTGCGGAGCCGAATCGAAGGCGCCGCCTCCTCCGCCGCCATCGAGGTCCTCCTCGACGCGCGAGGGGACGAAGCGCATCTTGGACGGATAGAAATCCATGGCCGCGGCGCCGGTCGGGCCGAAGCGGTTCTTGGCGATGATGATCTTGATCTTCCGTACCTCGCCTTCCTTCGACCCTTCGCCTCCATCCACGCGATGCATGAACAGCACCGCGTCGGCATCCTGCTCGATCGATCCGGAGCCGCGCAGGTCGCTCAGGCGCGGGTCGCGCGGAGCATGGCCGACCCCCTTCTCGCTGTCGCGCGACATCTGCGACAGCGCGAGCACCGGGATCTTGAGATTCATCGCCATCAGCTTCAGCACGCGGCTGATCTCCGAGACCTTCTCGTACTCGGTCGCGTCGGACTTCTGCGAATTCAGGAGCTGCAGGTAGTCGAGCACGACCAGCTTCAATCGGCCCTGGCTCTCGAGCACCTGGCGCTTCACCACCGAACGCAGCGCGTGCACCGTGAGATCCGAGACGTCCATCAGGTGGAGGTTCCAGCTCTTGCAGCGCTGTCCGGCCTCTTCGACCAGGGCGTATTCCTCGGGCTTGATGATGCCGCTGTCGAGCGCCTGGAAATCGACGCCGGTCTCGGCGGCGAGCAGCTTCTTCAGCAGATCCACGCGATCGACCTCGAGGCTGAAGAACAGCACCCCCTGGTTCGCATCGACATTGCTGGCGATGTTCGCCACGATCTTGAGCGCGAGCGAGGTCTTGCCGACGCCCGGACGCGCGGCCAGCACGTAGAGCCCGCCCGGACGCAGGGAATTCAGCTTGAGGTCGACCTCCTCGAGGCCGGTCTTCACGGCGTGCTCGGGGTTCGCGTTCTGTTCGGTGATGTGCTTGAGGGTCTGGTCGACCACGTCGGCGATGCCGTGCACGGTCGCGATGCGGTTCATGCGATTGAGATCGAGGATCGCCTGGTTGCCCTCGTCGAGCAGCTTGGGGAACTCGTCGGGCGTCCGATAGGCCTTGTCGCACAACCCCTGCAGCCGCTGGATCATCCGTCGCTTGAGGTAGTAGTCCCAGAGCAGATCGACGTTGCGCTTCATGCCCGCCGCCGGGCCGAACGCCTGCATCAGATCGAACACCGCGTTGGGACCGCCGAGCGCGGCGAGCGCGCTGTCGGCGAAATCGGCCGAGGTGTCACCAGGCGTGCGTCGATACAGTTCGCGCAGACGCCGGCGGTCGAGGGTATCGAGCTGTTCGCTGTCGAAGAGGATCTGTTGCTGCCGCAGGCGCTCCATCATCGCCTGGAAGGGATAGCGGCTGAGCAGCTCGAGCACCGACTGCGCGTCCACCCGGTGGCCATCGTCGTCGAGTTCGAGGCATGCCAGGTAGACCATGCGGTGGTCGCGATGGAAGAAGGCCATCGTGTGCTCCACCACCGAGCGCGCCTGCTGCATCGCGACCGCGTGCCGGCCGTCCAGCAGGACCGCCAGGATCGCCTTCTCGAGCTCGAAATTATGGGGCAGTTCGCGGGTGGCGATCGGCGTGCCGTCGGGCTTGGGCTTGCTCAAGGAGGCACCTCTGCGATCCACCGGGGCCCACAACCCCGGTCGGGGCGGTCCCGGCCGCTGGAAGCCAGGTTTCTGGTCTTCCAGCTGGTCTACAAGGGTCCGTTTTAGCTCTTTGCCGACAAGTTTTCCACAATGGCCGTTTTACGGGGTTTTTCCGACATCGACGGCGGATCGCACCCCAGCCTGGAGTCGTGGATCCGCAGTCGATCCCAGCTGGAAACAGGGAGTCCGGCGATGGGAGGACGCACGCTCGCGCTCGACCGTGTCGGTTTTTCGCAGGCTTCAGGACCATGGAAGGATCCGAGACCCGCAGGGTGCTTGTTTTGGTGTGACATCCACGCGATTCGACGATCGCGACGATCTCCGGGTCCAGGCGACCGGGTGATCCGCCGCCGTCCCGAGGCAGCGGCAGGCGATGCCAGTGCCCGGTGGGCCAGACGGGAGGTTTGTTGGGCGTCGCGGGTCGATCCTGAGAGCTCCGGCTTCTGTGGAGCACAGCAGCCACCGATGATGCGGAACGGGGAGATCCTGGAACTCCTCGTGCGGCGGAAGCCACCGGCAACCGCCGGCATCGCCGCGGATGCCGGACGAGCGTGTTCAAGTCGTTCCACGACAGCATCCACCGCCGTCGCTTCAGTTCGCCGAGGGCTTCCAGCGATCGCCGATCGACTGCTGTTTTTCCGAGAATCGCGCCAGCGTGCGCTCGATGATCGCGATCCGCTGCGGTAAATACCGGCTTTCCAGCACGTCCTGGCGATCGTCGGCCTTGGCCAGCAGCAGCGACGCCAGCCGATCGACGAGCTGGGCATGGCCGTCCTCGGCGGCGAGCAGGCGTGCGCATTCCTCGGGCGGCAAATCGATGCGGTCGCCGAGCGCCGTCAGATGCCCGAGCAGCCGGCGCATGCTGGCCGTGGCGTCTTCGCCAGCGGCGGTGAGGTCGTCCACCACCTCAGCGGACGCCAGCCGATACGGCCGGCTCGACGGGATCTCGGTCAGCCGGACCCGCACCTGGCCAAGGACCAGGATGTGGAACTGTCCGTCGGCGGCCGGCTCGATGCGGGTGACCAGCGAGGCCGACGCCATCGGCAGGAATGCGGGGGAATCCGCATAGTCCGCTTCCCATCCCATCGCCAGCCGCGGCATCGCCAGCCAGCGCTGCTCCGGGGCGATTTCGAGCAGATCCCGCACCAGCGCCCGGTAACGCGGCTCGAACACCCGGTAGGGAGCGGGGACCCCTGGGAGCAGCACGTGGTCGGGGAGCGGAAAAAGCGGCATCTGGCCCGGAGGACGCATCGGTTTTCCGCTCATACGCATGCCCATGGTCGGCCTTTTGGGCCGGTTTTCCACATTATCCGCACTCGCGATGGACAACCACCGATTAAAACAGGCGGTTCAGGCCATTGAGCGCCGCGACCCGGTAGGCTTCGGCCATGGTCGGATAATTGAACGTGGTGTTGATGAAGTACATCAGGGTGTTGGCCGGCCCCCGCTGCGACATGATCGCCTGTCCGATGTGGATGATCTCGGCCGCCTGGTTGCCGAAGCAGTGGATGCCCAGGATCTCGAGGGTTTCGCGGTGGAAGAGGATCTTGAGCATGCCGACGGTCTGGCCGGTGATCTGGGCCCGCGCCAGGCTGCGGAAGAGCGAATGCCCGAGCTCGTACGGGATCTTGGCGTCGGTCAGCTCGCGCTCGGTCTTCCCCAGCGAACTGATCTCGGGAATGGTGTAGATGCCCGTGGGGATGTCCTGGACCAGACGCTGGTCGCACGAGCCTTCGATCAGGTGGGTGGCCGCGAAGCGCCCCTGGTCGTAGGCGGCGCTCGCCAGGCTCGGCAGGCCGATGACATCGCCCACCGCGTAGATGTGTGTCTGTGCGGTCTGGTAGTGCTCGTTGATCGGGATCTGCCCGCGTTCGTTGGGGATGATCCCCAGCGGCTCGAGGCCCATCCCCTGGGCGTTGCCGGTGCGGCCATTGGCCCACAGCAGCACATCGGTCTTGAGCTTCTTCCCTGATTTCAGGTGCAGCACCACGCCGTCGTCGAGCGGCTCGACCTTCTCGGCGGTCTCGTTGTGGCGGATCAGCACGCCCTGGTCGCGCAGGTGATAGGCGAGGGCGTCGACGATCTCGTCGTCGAGGAACGACAGCAGGCGGTCGCGGGTGTTGACCAGGTTCACCTTGATGCCGAGGTTGCGGAAGATCGACGCGTACTCGCAGCCGACCACTCCCGCGCCGTAGATGGTGATCCCCTGCGGCGTGTTCTTCAATTTGAGGATGGTGTCGCTGTCGCGCACCCGCGGGTGATTGAAATCCACATCGGCAGGGCGATACGGCCGCGAGCCGGTGGCGATGATGATGCCGCTCGCGGTGATGCGTTGGCGCTTGCCGCCCGGATGCGAGGTGCCGACCTCGATGGTGTGGGCATCGACGAACGAGGCGTGGCCATGGATGACCCGCACCTCGTTGCGCTCGTAGAAACCCGAGCGCAGCGTGACCTGGTCGCGGATCACGCGGTCGGCGGTCTTGAGCAACTGCGGGAAGGACAGGTCCAGCTCCTCGCTGTGGCCGAGGAACAGGGGATTCGAGCGGAATTCCATCAGCCGCGAGATGGTGTGGCGCAGCGCCTTGCTCGGGATGGTCGCCCAATGCGTGCAGCCGCCGCCGACCTCGTGGTGCTGCTCGACCATCGCCACCGACTTGCCCTCCTTCGAGGCCTTCATCGCGGCGCCTTCGCCGCCGGGGCCGGTGCCGATGACGATGAGGTCGAACTTGGTTTTTTCCGTCATGCCTCAATCCCTGCTAACATCATGAGCACAGAGGGTGTTGTGCCC
>JACDEN010000561.1 GCA_013816415.1 Planctomycetota bacterium | reverse complement strand
CTCGACGCCAAGACGGTGATCGCGATCAAGGACGAGATGCTCGACCTGCGCCGCCGCATCCTGCGCCTGCGCCGCGAGATCGAGCAGAACAAGCGCCGCAAGTCGCTGGTGAAGGAGAAGGGCGGCGAGCTCGGCGACCTGGCCAAGCACATCGGCGAGCCGATCGACCGCTTCATCGACCGCTGCATCGCGGTGTCGAAGCGCTTCCGGCTCTACGAGGAGGCCAAGCAGAAGCTGTCGTGCGGCAACCTGCGCCTGGTGGTCTCGATCGCCAAGAAGTACCGCAACCGCGGCCTGTCGTTCCTCGACCTGATCCAGGAGGGCAACGCCGGCCTGATGAAGGCGGTCGAGAAGTACGAGTACAAGCGCGGCTACAAGTTCTCGACCTACGCCACGTGGTGGATCCGCCAGGGCATCACCCGGGCCATTGCCGACCAGTCGCGCACCATCCGCATCCCGGTGCACATGATCGAGACGATGGGCAAGCTGCGGAAGATCCAGAAGGACATCCTGCAGGACACCGGCCGCGAAGGGACGCTCGAAGAGGTCGCTGAGCGCGCCGGCATTTCCCCCGCGGAATGCAAGCGCGTCATCCGCGCCTGCAAGCACCCCATTTCGCTCGATCGCCCGATCGGCGACAGCGACGACTGCTACTTCGGCGACTTCCTCGAAGACAAGGCGGTCGAGAATCCCTCCAACATCTCGTCGAACGAGCTGCTGAAGGAGAAGATCACCGAGGTGCTCGACACCCTCACCGATCGCGAGCGCGAGATCATCTGCCTGCGCTTCGGCATCGTCGACGGCTACACCTACACCCTCGAAGAGGTCGGTCGCCGTTTCAACGTCACGCGCGAGCGTATCCGCCAGATCGAAGCCAAGTCGATCAAGAAGCTGCAGCACCCGACGCGCAGCCGGAAGCTCGAAGGCTTCATCGATAATAAAACCTATTAAATCGAAGGGGGCTTCGGCCTCCGGGGCGAGTGGTCATCAGCAGACGGCCGGTGCGGCCGCCTTCCGATGACCATTGTCTCGCCCCTGCGACCTGCGCCCCCTTCGAGCTACCCCCTTTGGCAGACCATCCCCCTATCGCTTCGCTCGGGGCTGATCTGCGGGGGCGATCGTGATGTTCGCGACTTGAATCAGCGCCCCATTTTCGCTGTTTCGCGCTTCGGCCTTCGAGTGGTCATCTGCAGACGGTCTATTCGGGATACGTTCGCGCCACGCCCGTGAGCACCGGCGCGATCATTTCGGCCATGGTGAGGTGGCCGAGGATGTCGGGGTGATAATGGTTCGCGAGCCAGGCCCACGCGAAGGGCTCGCCGCGGTACATCGACAGCTTGGTGATGTCCACCGCGGCGACGTGCTCTTCTAGGGCGAGCTGCTTGAGCATGGTCGATATGTCGCCGGCCTGGGCCGGGATGCCGACACCGACGGTCGGACTGAGCACCAGGATCTGGTCGGTCTTGGTCTTCGCGCGGTCGATCAGCAGTTTCATGCCGGCTTTCCAATCAGCGGGCGAGACCTTCGCCCACCCCATGTCATTGGCTCCGAATTCGAGGATGACGAGATCGTCCGCTCCGGCGGTGGCCAGCACCTCGGCATCGATCACGCCCAGGCCCTGCTTCGCGGTCCAGCCGCCGTGGCCGAACTGCACCGGGGTGATTCCCTGGAATCCGAAGTGCTGCTCGAGCAGCCGCGCCAGGCGCGCGAAGTACAGCATCGAGACCTTTTCCTCGGGCTTCGAGATCCCCCACGACCCGCGCTGGATCTGTGCGCCGGCGGTGACGGAGTCGCCGAGTGCGACGATCTTGAATGGCTGCTTCGCCGTGAGGCGGGCAACGGTCTTGGCGAGGAATTCGCCACCGTAGGCGAGGTCGTTCGATGAGATGGACTGGTCCGGGCCGGCCTGCGGCTCGAGCTTCGGCGCCGGATCGAAGGTCGGGCTCTCGACGCCGAGACGATCGATGACGACCCAGGTCCGCTCCTCGATCGGCCCCTGGAAGGCGAGCACGAACTGCCAGCCGAGATTCGGCTTGTCGGCCGTGGTGCCGAGCTTGTCCCAGGCGAAATCGACTTTCGTCCAATCGGTGCCGATGTCGGCGGTGACATTGTTGACGATCGCCTTGATCGGACGCGAGGCCTTGGCGTAGAAGGTGATGCCGGCGCTGCCCGGCAGATACTCCGCCTTTTCGAGCGACAGCTTCGCCTTCGAACCCTTCTCGAACACGCACTTGAGCGCGACTCCGCCGGTGACCGATTCCTTGGTCGCCCATACCCGGGTCGCGTTCTGCTCGGCCTCGGCGGCGCTGCCGAGATCGGGACGGAACCACAGGCCGGTGTGGTCCTCGAAGGTATCGGTGTCCATGCCGATCGACGTGAAGGTGACGTCGGCGGCAGAAACCACCGACCATCCGATCGAAGCCAACAGAGACAACCCGATCGAAGTGGCGATAGCGGAAGAGCGGATCATGAACGACTCCTGGCGGGCCTCGCCACCGGTGACAACTGAGGATCCTGGCGGCACGCAGGGATCCTGCAGGGTCAACGGCGCGAACTCGCGAAGTGACAGTGGGATCGGTCGACGGTCCAACGGCACGAGACGCATCCGATATGGCTGGATCGGATGAAACGGTCTGCCCGGGGTGGCGGCCGCCCCCTCACTCGGTGACGACCACCTTTCCTGCTTCGGATACCGCCCCGACGTTCCCCGAGAAATCGATCGGGACGACGCGATAGAAATACGTGCCGAAATTTCCAAGCGCGGCATCGGTGAACGAGATCGCGGTGGTTTCTCCGACGAGGTTCTCCCTCCCGGCGACGAAATCCGCGGTCATGCCCCGGTGCACGCGGTACAGCGCCGTACCCACCGCGTCCTCGGAGGCGTGCCAGGCGACCACGACTGCGTGATCCGCAAGCGTGGCTGCGATGGCGGCGGGCGCGGTCGGCGGGGTGCGGTCCTCGCCATCGATGATCGCCACCCGGGCGAGGAACACCCGCGAGACCGACCCCGGCGCCGGCGTGGCATAGATC
>JACDEN010000560.1 GCA_013816415.1 Planctomycetota bacterium | reverse complement strand
AGCACTCGTCAAACAAGGATATCTCGCGTTCCAGAGCAGACCGGTTTCTCAACCTATTCCCTTCAGATAAAGTCGGGGAATTGCGCTATGGGCACAGAAGCTGGTCAGCCACTCGTGCCGACGCCATAGCTATGGACACAGCAAAGTTGGTCAGCGACTACCAGGAAATGATAGGGCGATACACAGTTCTTGGGACCGTTGACAGCAAGTCGGCGAACCAGGCGTTCGATGTTGCCAAGAAGCTCGAGAAGGATTTGTTGTCCCTTCCAGAAAAGGAGTGGGTGAACGCACTGAATCCCTTGACGCAGGCTAACGACAACGCGGTTAGGATTTTCAGCAGTTTCTGCCTGTACGAAAATGCGACCGACCAGCAGATCAAAAAGATAGCCCTACAGACACTTCGGGAATGCGCCGCCCAGTCCGGTCTTACGGCCATCACCGCGAAGTATTGGCTTATGTCGAAGAACCTGCTTTAGATCCGTACAGGCAGGATCGGACCTCGTAAGGGACACCATGAAGGACACCCCTATATGGATGACCCCCATCAATGCGCTAAAGAGTAGGCAAACAAAGCCAAGATGAAAATAAAATGGTTTCCTTATATGGGTAAAAAAACCGGAGTGACATGCCCATCGGCAATGAATGACCATAGGCTCGTACATGTTCGATCGCGCTGTCAGCCAGCAGCGCTTCTAATGCCATCATGACCAGCGCTGCTCCTGCGGATCTCGCTTGGACTCCCGGCGGCGGCCTGCGCTTCCAGGTGCTCGCGGTCAGCGGCTCCGCCCGGCGCGGCCGCTTCGTCACCGCGCATGGCGTGGTCGACACGCCCGCCTTCATGCCGGTGGGAACGCAGGCGGCGGTGAAATGCGTGACTCCCGACCAGGTCGCCGCCACCGGCGCGCAGGTCGTCCTCGCGAACACCTACCATCTCAGCCTGTCCGACCGCACGCAGCTGGTCGAGCGGCAGGGCGGGCTGCATGGCCTGATGCGCTGGAAACAGACCATCCTCACCGATTCCGGCGGCTTCCAGGTCTTCAGCCTGCCCGACCGCCAGATCGACGAGGAGGGCGTGCGCTTCAAGTTCGACCAGGACGGCAGCCCGGCCTCGCTGTCGCCCGAGTCGTCGATGGACATCCAGCGTCGCCTCGGCGCGGACATCGTCATGGCGTTCGACGAGTGCGTCGACCACACGGCGCCCCGCGCCTACATCGAGGCCAGCGTCGAACGCACCAGACGGTGGCTCGAACGCTGCACCAAGGTCGCGCTCGCTCCGCACCAGCACCTGTTCGGGATCGTGCAGGGCGGCATGGAGCTCGACCTGCGCACACGAGCGGTCGCGCAGGTGGTCGAGCTCGGCCTGCCGGGATACGCGATCGGCGGCGTGTCGGTCGGCGAGGGTCATGCGTCGATGGTGCGCGTGGTCGCGCACACCGCGCCGCTCCTGCCCGTGGATCAGGTGCGCTACCTGATGGGCGTGGGGCTTCCCGAGGATCTGGTGGCGTCGGTCGGCCACGGCATGGACATCCATGACTGCGTGATCCCGACGCGCTACGCGCGCGAGGGGACGGCCTTCACCTGGGACGGCAAGATGCGCATCCAGGACAAGAAGTACCGCAAGGACCGCTACGCGATCGATACCGCCTGCGGCTGCTACGCCTGCTCGCAGGGCTTCAGCCGGGCATACCTCAGGCACCTGAGCTACGCCCACGAGCCGCTGGTCGAGACGCTGATGACCATCCACAACCTGCACTTCTATCAGGATCTGATGCGCGCCATGCGGCAGGCGATCGTCGACGACCGCTTCGCCGCCTGGCGCGACGCCTTCCTCGCACGGTATCTCGCCCGCCGCGGCGACTGAGCGGACATGCGCATCGTGATCGTGCAGCATGGCAAGGTGCGCGATGCGCATGTGCTGGCCCTGCGGGACGAGTACGTGAAGCGGTTCAAGCGCTTCGGGACGATGACCATCCGCGAGCAGGAGCCGCGCGCGGGCTCGGCGCTGTGGCCCGCGTCGAGCCGCTGGAAGGTGCTTCTCGACGAACACGGCACGGCGGCGCCGAGCGAGGAATTCGCCCGCCTGCTCGGCCTCTGGACGATGCGCCATGGCGAGGTGGCCTTCGCGATCGGCGGCGCGTACGGCCACGATCAGGCGACCGCCGCGGCGGCCGATTCGACCTGGTCCCTCGGGCCGATGACCATGCCTCATCAACTGGCCCATCTGATGCTGATCGAGCAGGTGTACCGAGCTGCAACCATCCTGGCAGGCACGGCCTACCACCACCGCTGAGGCGGGAGGCCGACAGCGGCCGCGATGCGGCCGGTGTGCAATTTCCAGATGATATCGCGATGTTTCCGCTGGGCTGCGGCATCATGCGGTCGCTGCGAGGGAGCAGCGGCATCCCATGGGCGAACAGTCAGCGGCGATCGATGGGGTGCTGCCCGCGGACGGGAATCGTCCGGCCTCGGCGCCTCGTCCCGACGGGGTACAGCCGACGTCGCGCTATGTGAAGTGGATGCGCAAGGGGGGGCTGTCGATCCTCGATCAGGGGCTCTTCGCCGGATCGAATTTCACCATCAACATCCTGCTCGCGCGCTGGCTGGTTCCGAGCGAGTTCGGCGCCTTCACGCTCGCCTATTCGGTGTTCCTGTTCATCGGCGCGTTCTACCTCGCGGCATTCATGGAGCCGTTCCTCATCTACGGCTCCTCGAAGTACAGCGGCTGCTTCCGGCGGTACTTCTCACTGGTCGTGACCTGGCATTGGCGGGCGGTGGCGGGCGCGTCGCTGCTGGTGTGCGCGGCGGCGGCGGTCCTGACCGCGACGGGCCATGCGGCGCAGTCGATGGCGCTGCTGGGGCTCGCCGCCTCGCTGCCGTTCCTGCTGCAGATGTGGCTGATGCGCACGGTCTTCTACTCGCAGCTCCGTCCGGTGAACGCGGCCATCGGCAGCGCGGTGTTCTTCGTGGTGCAGATCGGCGGAGCGTGCAGCCTCTACGCCGTCGGTTGGCTGAGTCCGGCCTCGGCATTCGTG
>JACDEN010000559.1 GCA_013816415.1 Planctomycetota bacterium | reverse complement strand
GAGGTGCATTTCCCGCCGATCGCCGGCGCACTGGCCTGCGCGCGGACGCCGCGTGCGCTCACCGGACGCGGCCGCTGCGACCGCATCGAACTCGATTTCGGCTGCGCGCGCGCCTGGCTCGAAGTGCGGACGGCAGGCCCGCGACGCCTGGACATCGCGCTGCGCGCGGAGTCCAACATGATCAACCATGAGATCGCGCTCGTCCTGCAGCTGCAGCTGAAAGCGTCAGCTCGGCTGACCACGGATCGCCGCAGGCTGAAGCTCGCAGCGGTCCAACCGCAGCAGGCGCCGACGGCGCTGCCGCTCGGACGGACGCTCGTGGCCGCCGGCGCCTGGCGGTTCAGGCTGCCCCCTGGAGCGACCTTGAACTGGCCGCATCTGCCGTGGAATCCCTACGCGCCGCCGACCTACCGCGCGGCGCCTGAGATGGCGACGGCGCTCCTGCGCGTGCCGATCGATCTGCGCAGCGGCCGGTGCGCAGTGAGCCTGGAGATCCTGAGCGCCTGAGTTGATGACGGCGCGATGGACTCCACCGATGTGCGGCCAGCGGCCAATGAACGCTTGATTCCGCACCGGATGTGCTCGATTGGTGAATCGCAAGCCGGACCGCCGAGCGAGGAACCATGGCCGCCACGACATCGAAGAAGCCGCAGAAGAAGACGTCCGGCACCAAGCCCGCCAAGTCGATGTCCGGCGCACGCCGAGCCCGCGGGCGCGATGCCCGCGTCGTGCTGCTGGTCGGCACGCGCAAGGGCGCGTTCATCCTGCGCGACTACGCGTCGCGGAGGACCTGGAAGATCGAAGGACCGATCTTCCTCGGCGCGATCGTCAACCATATGGTCCAGGATCCGCGCGACCGGCGCATCCTGCTCATGGCCTCGAGCACCGGGCACCTCGGGCCGACCGTCCACCGCTCGCCCGACGGCGGCAAGACGTGGAAAGAAGCCACCAGGCCGCCGGCCTTCCCCAAGGCCCCCGAAGGCGACAAGGGCAAGGCCGTCGAAAAGGTGTTCTGGCTGACTCCGGGCCACGCCAGCCAGCCGGGCACCTGGTACGCGGGAACCACGCCCTTCGGCCTGTTCCGCACCGACGATGGCGGCGCGACCTGGGGCCCCGTCGACGGCTTCAATATCGGAGTCCTCGGCCATCCCGACTGGAAGAAATCATTCGGCGGCCCACCGGATGGAGAGATGACGCATTCCATCGTCGTCGATCCGCGCGACCCGCGCCACCTGTACATCAGCCTCTCGGCCGGCGGCACCTTCGAGAGCCTCGACGCGGGCTCGACATGGACCCCTCTGAACGCGGGCGTGGCCTCTGATTTCAATCCGGAGAAGGATCCGGTCGTCGGCCATGATCCGCACTGCATGATCCTGCATCCGCAGATGCCCGACCGTCTGTACCAGCAGAACCATTGCGGCATCTACCGCCTCGACCGGCCCGGCACCCGCTGGACGCGCATCGGAACGAACATGCCCAAGGAGATCGGCGACATCGGCTTCCCGATCGTCGCCCATCCGCGCGATCCCGATACCGCCTGGGTGGTGCCGATGGACGGCGGCACGGTCTGGCCGCGCACCAGCCTCGGCGGGAAGCCCGCCGTCTACCGCACCAGCGACGCCGGCGCCTCGTGGACGCGGCAGGACCGCGGCCTGCCGCGCTCGCAGGCGTGGCTGACGATCAAGCGCCAGGCCTTCGCCTGCGACGGATCCGATCCCGTCGGCCTCTATTTCGGCAGCACCTCGGGAGGGATCTGGGCGAGCGCGGACGAGGGGCGGTCGTGGCGCCAGATCGCCGCGCACCTGCCGCACATCTATTCCGTGGCCACCGCGACGCCCTGATGCTGGTGCACGTGCCGTCGGCGCTGCAGTCGTACACCCGCGGCGAAGCCGACGTGCAGGCGGCTGGGGCGACGCTCGCCGATCTGCTGGCGGATCTCGACCGGCGTTTCCCCGGCCTGCGCTTCCGCATCATCGACGAGCAGGACCGCATCCGGCCGCACATCAAGCTGTTCATCGATGTCGAGCTGGCGGATGCGATCGGTGCCTCCGTGACCTCGGCGAAAGAAGTGCACATCATCACCGCGCTCAGCGGCGGCTAGCCGCGCGACCGGGGAACGCCTCCTCGATCCGGAACGCGGGCATGCAGCCCACCGATGCAACGACACCTGGTCGCATCGCCGGTGACGGCCGCGCATGCCGCGCCTGGGCTACTTCATCATGCTCGGGCTCTTGAGCCGGTGATAGAGATGCATCATCTCAGGCAGGTTGTCGAGGCGCACCTCCCAGATCTTGCGCAGCTCGGCGCCCAGCTCGGGCAGGGTCTCGACGCGGCCGGCGACCCAATCGGCGATGCGGTCGTGCAGCGTCTCGAGGCGGGCGCGCAAGCCACCGTAACGCAGATCGATGACCTCGACCCCGAACGGACGGTAGAGCGACAGCCACCGCGTGCGGTGCAGCTTCCACAGCTTGTCGACCTCGACGCGCAGGGCCTTGAGATCGCCCTTGGCGTCCTCGGCGATCCGCTTCTTGTCGCCGGCGCGGTAGGCCGATGCCAGGTGCGTGCGCAGATCGCACTTGAGCGCGAGCACGCGGGCGATCTGCGCGGGAAAGTCCAGGCGCGCGGCGTGCGGATCCTTCGCCGCCGCCGCATCGAGTTCGCGCGCGAGGCGCTCGAAATGCGAGCGGGGTGAACGCCCGCCCAGCTGCGGATCGAAGAAGCTGAGCGCCGGATCCTGCCACAGCAGCCATTTGCCGATGTTGGGCGCGGTCTCCATGCCGAATTCGAATTTCGGAGCCGGCCCCCCCTTGTACCCCGGTACCACGTCGATGTCGCTGGCTCGCACCCAGTCGTCGAAATCACCCTGGCAGGTGCCGCGGAAGTTCGCGCGCACCAGCAGCGGGTCGCCCTGCTCGGCGTGTCCGTGCTCGGCGAAGAACTGCAGTCCCGGCAGCGCCGAATAGATGTCGCACTCGGTGCCGTCGTCGCCCCACATGCAGGCGGCGACCTCGGGCAGCTTTTTCTTCTTCGAAG
>JACDEN010000558.1 GCA_013816415.1 Planctomycetota bacterium | reverse complement strand
CCTTCGACCGTATCCGCGAGAACCTGCGCAAGATGGCGGGCTCGCTGGCCGAGATCATCGACGTGTCGATCGCCCAGACCATGCCGCGGACGGTGCTGACCTCGCTGACGGTGATCGTGACGGTGGTGGTGCTGCTGATCTTCGGCGGCGACGCCCTCAAGCCGTTCACCGCGACGCTGCTGATCGGCCTGATCTCGGGCACCTACTCCTCGGTGTTCGTGGCCTCGCCGCTGCTGCTGTCGTTCAAGGGCCGCATCGCGCCGCCGACGCCGGAAGCGGGCGTCGCCGAGGGCGCGGGCCCCGCGGACGACGCCGACGGACCCCCCCAACCAGCCGTGTAAAGGCCCTGCTCCGCTCGGGTTGGGCGCACGATCGGGATCCTCGGGCTGAGCTTGTCTTGGCCTGGGGTCTTGGCATGCTCCGCGCCTTATCTGGTGCCGGCGGTCGATCCCCGGCGAACCCCCTGGAGTCAGCATTTGCTCGGCAGACGTAGAAGCAGGATCCCGGTTCCCCCGCCCGAACACGCCAATCGGGCCCGCATCAACGAAAAAATACGTGCACCGTCCGTACGCCTGATCGACGAAAAAGGCGAACAGGTCGGCGTGGTCACGGTCGAGGATGCGCGCAGCCGTGCGGTGGTCGCCGGCTACGATCTCGTCGAAGTCGCCGCCGAGGCGAAGCCGCCGGTCTGCCGCATCATGGACTACGGCAAGTTCCTGTTCGAACTGCAGAAGCGCGAGCGCCAGACCAAGGCCAAGGCGCACAAGGTCGACACCAAGGAGGTGCGCCTGCGCCCGGGAACCGGCGGCGGCGATCTCGAGATCAAGGCCAAGCACGCGCGCGAGTTCCTCGCCGAGGGCCACAAGGTCGCGATCATGCTGCAGTTCCGCGGCCGCGAGATGAGCCACAAGGAACTCGGCATCGAGATGATCCGAAAGTTCTCCGGGATGCTCGACGACGTCGCGAAGATGGAGCAGGAACCGCGCATGGAAGGCCGGCGCATGAACGCGCTGCTGGCCCCCCGTCCGCACAGCTGATCCCCTAGATCTGGCATTTGGGGCCGGCTGCTGCGTTGCCTCCTCGTCATTTCCGACGAGGAAACTTCCTCGTCGGACGCCTTGCATCCGGCCCCAACTGCCGGATCTAGGAATTGTTTTGTTCGAGTGGATTCGCGAGCGTGGCGTTCGGCCCCAGCTGCCGGATCTGGGAATTGTTTTTGTTCGAGTGGATTCGCGAGCGCGGCGTTTTAGTAAACTCGGGGGCGCGGGGCAGCGCGCTGGTCGTCAGGTTGACTTCGCGGGTACCGGAGAGGTGTCGGCGGCTTCGGCTGGGGCTGCGCGCTGGAGCAGCCAGCGGTAGGCGCTGATGCTGGCGATGATCGGGGCCTGCATCAGCAGGCACGGCAGCAGGATGTGCGCGTCGCCGGGAAAGAACTGGGTGGCGAATGCGGCCGCGAGACCGCCATTGGGGTAGATGTTGCCGCAGCTGAAGGCGACGGCGTCGGCGCGGCGCAGAAGCAGGTGGGCGAGCAGGCTGGCGCCGGCGCAGACGCCGACCGCGACGCAGCTGAAGGCGAGCGGAGAGATCATGTCGACGAGGTGCAGCGCGCCCCAGCTCGCGCGATTGACGGCGACGCTGAAGAAGCCGAGGACGCAGCCGGAGACGAAGGCGCCGAGATTCCATCGCGAGGAATGGCGGGCGACGAACGCGGGAGCGATCGCGCGCGTCGCCTGCGCGGCGGCGAATGGCACCGCGAGCAGTACCAGCAGGTAGGCTGACCGGGATGCGATGTCGGTGATCGCGATATGCCCGCCGGCGCCGGCGAACCACTCGAGCAGCGGCGGAATGGTGAACGGACAGGCCGCGCTGGTCGCCAGCAGCAGGACCAGCGCGAGCATGCGGTTGCCGCCGTTGAGGTCGGTGAAGGCGACGGTCGAGAATCCCGCCGGCATCATGCTCGCGAGGAACACGCCCGGAGCCCAGGCGGGCGCGATCAGCCAGGTGATGGCGAAGGTCACGAGCGGCAGCACGATCAATCGCATCGGAGCCATCGCCGCCACCAGGGACATGCTGCGCAGCCCGAATGCGCCGCGCACCTCGGTGAGCGAGATCTTCAGGCACGTGCAGTAGAGGATCCCGCACAGGAACAGCGGTATGGTCCAGCGCAGCGAGGAGTAGTCCCCGGGAACCACCAGCCCCAGGCCGAACATCGCGTAGGCCGGGATCCAGTAGTGGTTGGTCAGGAGGCGGGTGAGCACGGGGCGTGGTTGGTTGGTTGGTGGTTGGTGGTTGGTGGTTGGTGGTGACCGCCAGGGCGACCAAGTGAGCACGTCACCGTAATCGTTCACCCATGCTGGGCCATGGGTGGGGTCGGAATGTGTTTCGGATCCACCACCAACCACCAACCACCAACCACTAACCACCAACCTTCCTATCCTTCCTCCGCGCCTGCCACCACTCCAGCCGCTTCGCGATCTCCTTCTCATGGCCGAAGCCGCCGGGCTTGTAGAATTCGCTGCCCAGCAGTTCGTCGGGCAGGCACTGCTGGCCCGCGAAATGATCGGGCAGGTCGTGATCGTACTGGTAGCCCTGGTGGTAACCCAACTCCTTCATCAGCGGCGTCGGCGCGTTGCGGATGAACATCGGAACCTGCGCGCCGGGATGGCGCTTCATCGCCTCGGCCGCGGCGAAATAGGCCTTGGTGCCGTTGGATTTCGGCGCCGTGGCGCAATAGATCACCGCCTCGCTCAGCGGATAGACGGCTTCCGGCATGCCGATGCCGGCGGTCGCCTGCATCGCCGCGTTGGCGACCACCAGCGCCTGCGGATCGGCGAGGCCGACGTCCTCGCAGGCGAAGATCACCACCCGACGCGCCACGAACATCGCGTCCTCACCGGCCTCGAGCTGACGCGCGAGGTAGTACAGCGCGGCCTGCACGTCGCTCGCGCGCATGCTCTTGATGAACGCGCTGGCGACGTCGTAGTGGTTCTCGCCGGCGCGGTCGTGGTCGGCCGCCGGCGCCGACGCGACGCGCGCGATGGC
>JACDEN010000557.1 GCA_013816415.1 Planctomycetota bacterium | reverse complement strand
CGAGGCCACCGCGCGCGCCGCCTCGGCGTCCGACATCCCGAAGGTGTTGAGGCTGACCGCGATCACCGTCGCCGGATGCACCGGCTCGAGCAGCGCCTCGACCAGGGCGATGCCCTGGGGCACCGGCATGAGCGGGAACTTCTTGTCGAAATGGAAGACGTGGGTGCGCGTCGGCACGTGCTGATAGATGACCGCGTGCGGCATGGTCCCGTGCAGCATGCCGACGGTGACGCCGCTGTAGGCGGGATGGTAGACGCTGCCCTGGCCCTCGACCACCACCACCTGCCGCTTCCGTCTTTCGTAGCACAGCTGCTCGATCGCGCCGTTGACGTAATCGCTGATCACGTGGTCGATGGCGATGCCGGAGCCGGCGATCATGATGCCGGTCTGACCGGTGGCGATGAACTCGCTGTCGTAGCCGGCAGCGCGCAGCGCGCGATCGAGCTCGACGGACGTCACCATCTTGCCCATGTTGCAGTCGGAGCCGACCAGCGCGATGCGCCGCTGCGGCAGGTCGCGCAGGCGGTCCTGCAGCACGCTGACCTCGGGAGCTTCGCGCACATCCCACATGCGCACCTTCCTGCGCTTGGCGGCGGCGGCGAATTCCGTGTCCTCCTTCAGCAACTGGTGCAGCCCGCTGACGATGTCCATGCCGGCGGCGATGCACTCGAGGATGATCTTCCGCCACGAGGTGGGCAGCTTGCCGCCCACCGGCGCGATGCCGATCACCAGCTGGTTCGGCTTGTGCTTCAAACCATCGGCGACGGTGGCGACGATCGGGATCCCGGCGCCGACGCCGAGGATGTCCTCGAGTCGCTTGCCGACGTTCGCCTTGGTGTCGAGCACGCACGCCACCTCGTCGGCGCAGTAGCGCAGCAGGCAGGTGGCGGTCTTGGCGGTGAACACGCCCAGGCTGCCTTGGGTCAGGATCATCATTCGGCGTTTGCTGGCCATGGCGGTCTCCGCTCGGGGGAAACGACGGTAAAACCGCGGTGGTGGGAGTCAACGCGGCGAGGCATGCACACGGGACTGAGTGGGGGTTCCGTGCGCAATTTAGCAGCGATCGGACGAGCGATCGCCGGATTCGCCCGCCTCACTTCGACGGCGGAGGCGGCTCCGGATCGCCGGCCAGCGGTCTGCCCAGCGGTTCGTACAGCGCCCAGCAGCGGTCGCTCTTCATCGAACCGTGGCCATCCAGGCCGTCGGTGAAGACCGAATAGGCGCCGATCAGGCGGCCGCCGCGCTCGACCCGCCGCAGTTGGTGGCGGGCGGGGTCGAAGACGTCCTCTGGCCATGGAGCGTTCGCCAGCTCCGCCGCTAGGACGCGGCCCTGCAGAGTCACCGACAGCGAGGACCACAGCCAATACTGGCTTTTCATCACCGTCCTCGTCGCAGCCCAGGGGATGATGCTCATCAGCGATGGCGGGGGCATCGCGGCCTGGATGCGTTTCGATTCGACGATGACATCCTGCACATCGCGATGATCACGGGTGAACGCGGCCCAAGCGAGCTCGGTCATCAGCAGGCGTTCACGGCCTGCCCGCAGGGCGAGATGCTCTGCGAGATCGGTGATCGGCTGCGGCAGGTTGTGTCCGAACAGCGACAGTGGACCGATCAGGTACGTATCCCCGGTCAGATTGCGTCCTTTGCCACGGTCCATCGACTCGAACAGCGTCCGGAACTCGGCGGCCGCTGCGGCAGCGACGTCGCTGGCGATCGAATCGGCGAGGCGGGTCACCTGCGACGCGGTGCCGGGAGCACGGCTTCGCACCTCATCGAGGCGCGACGCGCAGGCCGAGAAGACCGCACCGGCGGACGCACTGCGCATCAGCAAGGCGAACAGGCTGTCGTCGTCCAGCAGGGACATCGCACGCACGGCGCGCCGCACCTCGCTCCCGAGGTTCTGGGCATCCGCCAGGGAGATGCGTTCGGCGAGGATCCACGCCATCTCACGGAACATCGATGGATCCCTGTTCCGCCACGCTTCGCCCGGTGCCGTGGCGACCACCACCGGACCCTCATCCAGGGCGTCGATGAGTTCGAGCATCTCGTCGAGGCGCCGCTGATCCAACGCAGCGTGGTAGGCGATGACATCGGCATGCGGTCCCTCGCCCGGTCTCGGCCCCTTCCAGGTGCGCTTGTCCCATGGGACGCCACTGTGGTAGCTCTTCATGCCCTTGGTGAGCGCTATCAGGCGCTGCCAGGCGGCGAGGCGGATGCTCGTCGACGCCGTGATATGCGCCTCGGCCGTGCAGGTGGCTATACCGAGCTCCCGAGCACGCACGCGCACGCGCTCGATGTCGGCGGTGCTGCGGAACCAGACCGTCATCGCTCCGGCCGTGGCCAGGACCAGCAGCGCGAACAGGAGGATGCACAACCGCCAGCCCCGCAACCATGGAACCACGCGCGCCGGTGGGACGGGCGGGCTCGCGTCGGCGCTTGGGGTCGACGGCGTCTGGACGTTCACGCGAGGCAGGGACATCGGCCACCAGTATACCCGCAGTCAGACCGGGACGTTGCCCTGATGCGGCGATCCGCCGGGATCCAGCCCACGCCGGAACGCCAGCGGCGTGCAGCCGACCACGCGGCGGAACACCGCGTAGAAATTGGTGAGGCTGTTGAAGCCGGCCCCGAGGGCGATGTCGGTGATGCTGCGGTCGGTCTCGAGCAGCGCGCGCCGCACCTCCTGGAGTCGGATCGCGGTGACGTACGCGCTGACCGTCTTGCCGGTCATGGCGCTGAAGTGCCGGCAGAATGTCGCCTGCGAGCGCTCGCTCATGCGCACCAGCGTCGCGAGCCGGATCTCGTCGCGATGATGGTCCATGATGTGGCCGAGCACCCGATGCATCGCGTCGCCGTGCCGATCGACGTCGTCGTCGGACAGGATCGATTCCGACAGGCGCAGCGCATCGGCGTCAGCCGCCGAGCGCATGGTGTCGACGATGGCGACGAACTGCGCGAGACGCGCGAGCGACGGCTGCCGCTCCAGCTGCAGCAGCTGGCCGCGCAGCCGTTCCGCGGTCGGCCCGAGCCAGCGCAGGCCGAAGCGCGC
>JACDEN010000556.1 GCA_013816415.1 Planctomycetota bacterium | reverse complement strand
ACTTCATGTACCGCGGCTTCGGCACCATCGCCGCGCAGCGGCGCGAGGTGGCCGCGCGCCTGCGCGACATCGCGGCGATGAACCGCGCGCTCGGCATGCACGGCGGCTTCCACAACCATTCCGACGATTACTTCGGGGCCAACCTCGCCGACGCCGACGCGGCGCTCGCGGACATCGATCGCCGGGATATCGGCATCTATCTCGATCCCTGCCACGCGGTGATCGAGGGAGGGAGCCAAGGCTGGCTGATGGCGCTCGACCTGGTGGCGCCCCGGGTTTCGATGCTGGCCGTGAAGGACTTCCGCTGGGTCGCCGGCAAGGGCGGCTATGCCGGTGGCCGCTGCAATTCGGTGGAATTCTGCCCGCTCGCCGACGGCAACACGCCGTGGCCCGCGGTGCTGTCGATCCTCGGCCGCACCGGCTTCGACGGGCCGGTGTCTTTCCACAGTGAATATCAGGGCAGCGCCAGTTTCCGCGATCTCGATTTTGACGCGGTAGCAACCCAGACCAGCGCGGATCTGCGCGTCTTCAACGACTGGCTGCGCGACAGCCAAGGAGTCCAGCGATGAGCAGCACCCGCCGTGTCCTCGCCTGCATGGCGCCGGAGGAGTTCGGATGGTTCCTCGAACCCGCGATGGGCGGCTGGGATGCCTCCATCGAGCTGGTGCGCTGCGAGGCGAAACCCGGCATCGATCACCTGATCGCCAAACTGAACGAGACCGGCGCCGCGGTGCTGCTCACGGCATGGAGCACGCCGAAGCTGCCGGCGGACATCCGTTCGCGAGCGCCGTCGCTGCGCTACCTGTGCCACGCCTGCGGCACCATCCGCGGAATCGTCCCGCGCGAAGCCATCGTCGACGGACTGCTGGTGAGCAACTGGGGATCGGTGATCTCGCGGACGGTGGCCGAGCACACGCTGGTGCACATCCTGTGCTGCCTGCGGCGCATGACCGAACAGCAGCTCGCCATGCATGTGGACCGCCGGTGGTCGATCGATGTCGGTGAGAAGGAACGCAGCCTGTTCGAGCGCCGCGTCGGCATGCATGGATTCGGCAATGTCGCGCGCGAGCTGGTGAAGCTGCTCGCGCCCTTCGGATGCTCGATCTCGGCGTTCGGCCCCTTCGATCCCGACGAAGCGTTCACCAGCCGCGGGGTCTCACGCTGCACCACGGTCGAGGACCTGTACGCCGGAAGCGAGATCATCGCCTGCGTGGCGCCGCTGACTCCGGAAACCCGCGGCACGGTGACCGAGCGTTTGCTGCGGTTGATCCCCGAGGGCGGCGCCTTCGTCAATACCGGCCGTGGAGCGGTGGTGGACGAAGGCGGGCTGGCGAAGGTCGCCAAGGAAGGCCGGCTGCAGTTCGGCCTCGACGTCTTCGAGAAGGAGCCGCTGCCGAAGGAATCGCCGTTGCGCGGATTGCCGAACGTGTCGTTGACCGCCCACTGCGCCGGGCCGACGCCCGACCGCCGCCAGGACTGCGGCCGCTACGCCATCGTCAACATCGGCGCGTTCTTCGCCGGTCGGAAGGTGGAGTCGGTCATTGATGCAACGAGGTACGATCTGCAGACGTGATTGGTTTTTCACGCCGGCGCTACGCGCCATTATGGCGTGAAAAAACAATCACTTGCTCTTTCACCGGGGTGGCTGCCGCCCCCCGGACCCCCCGCGATGGCATTTCCGCGAGCGTTGCTTGGAGGGTCCGGTCGGACAGCTCGACGGACAGCGGGATGATGGTCTGGCTGTCGACGCCGGACCCCGGACTCCGGACAGGCTTTTCCCCGCCAGGTGCAATCCCTCCGCCTCTACCAGACTCCGCGCCATGTCCGACACCGTCCCACCAGCGACCTTCCTCAATTTCCTCAGCGGCCTGGCGAGCCAGGCGCTCATGCAGTTCGGCGAGATCCCGAGCCCGATCACCGGCGAGCGCGCGGTGAATCCGGCGTATGCGCGCTACACCGTGCAGCTGCTCGAGGTGCTCGCGCAGAAGACCGCGGGAAACCGTTCTCCCGAGGAGGAGACCTATCTGATGGCGATGCTGACCGACCTCCGGTCGCGTCTGGAGCTGCTTCCGCCGGCTGAGCGTCCATGAGCGGCCGCGCCGGCGAAAACCATTGTCTCGCCCGCGCTTGCGCGAATGCTGCCGACCTTTCGTAGGAACTCGATCGGAGGGTGGGGCATGCGCGTGGTGATGATGTTGCTGGCGCTGCTGCTGGCTCCCGCATGGGCGGCTGACAGCGATGCGGCGCCCGCTGCCGAGGTCGCCAACGCCAGCGCCAGAGACGCAGCCGAGCAGAAGCCGGACGCCGGAGCCGATCCGAAGCCGACCTGGACCCACGTCACCATCGCCAACGCCGAGGCCAAGGTCGAACTCTCCACCTACCGCGCCTCGATCGCGCGCATGTTCCTGCTCAGCCAGCATCCTGTGAAGCTGCCGAAATGGCTGCATCAGGAGCATGTCGACACCACGCAGCCGTTGGCGATCCTCGATGCCTTCGATCCGGTCGGCGACATGCATGGATTCATCGAGCACATGGGCCTGCCGACGCGTCCGACGGATCCCGAGGAGGGGGCATGGACGATCGAGCCCGGCGCCGATGGCACGCAGGCCGCGTTCACCCTCGCGATCCCGGCAAAGGGGCTGTCGTACCGCATGCAGTACCGCATGGACCAGTCCAAGCCACAGGTCCACGTGATGCTGACTGTCGCCAACACCGGCGCGAAGGAATGGCAGGTGCGGCCGAAGATCGATGCCATCCACGGCATCCATCAGGACGACCCCACGGTCGAGGCGGGATACCAGCGCGTGGTTTTCCACGCCGGCGGTGCGCAGGGGAAGCTCGACTACGTCGACTTCCCCAAGCCGGAAACCGGCGGCGCGCGCGACGGCGCCGTGGACTACGCCGGTCTCAAGAGCCGCTTCTTCGCCGCCTGGCTGACGCCCGAAGGCGTGTCGCTGGTCGCTCCCGCCGTGGTCGGCGCGACCTCGACCAACAGCGACAAGGACCAGCCCGACCTGCGCTCCGCGGCCAAGCCCGACAGCGGCACCCCGTACACG
>JACDEN010000081.1 GCA_013816415.1 Planctomycetota bacterium | reverse complement strand
CTGATGTGCTGGGACCTCGCCGCTGGCGACCCGGCATCGCGCTGGAGCCGGCACTTCTTCGGTGCGGTCGATTTCCGCATGAAGACCCAGGTGCTGCCCGACACCTTCGTCGGCCACATCGGCGTGCCCATGCCGGCTTCGTGGTACCAGGTGCCGACCCTCCGCGGCGAGAGCGCCGAGCAGGCCTATTTCGATCTCGCGACGGGGTGGCCGATCCACCGCGACATCATGACCGCCCGCGCGCTTCCACGGAAACCTGCCGCGTCCTCGGATGCGATGGTGGCGTCGGCATGAAGTTGAGCGTCATCGTCATCACCAGGAACGAGTCCGCGCGTCTGCGGCTGGCCTTGACCTCGTATCGCGCGCAGCGCGGGATGTCTCCGCGCGACTTCGAACTGGTGGTGGTCGATGACGCCTCCGGAGATGAGACTCCGGACGTCATCGAGGAGCACGCCGGGTTGCTGCCCCTGACGGCGGTGCGCAACGACACCGCGCTCGGCATCTCCGCGGCGCGCAATCGCGGGGTCGAGGCGTCGTGCGGCGATGTCCTGCTGTTCATGGACGGCGACGTGCTGGCTGAGCCGACGCTGCTCGCCGCGCACCTGTGGGCGCACCGCCGCAGCGGCGAAGCGATCCTGACCCGCGGCGAGAATCGCCACCTGCGCTGCACACGGTTCCTTCGCGATCCCGAACTCGGGTTGCCGAGGCCGGGCAAGGAGGAGCGCATCCGCCGATCCGGATCCCTCGCGGCATCGCTGGTCACGCGCGCCCAGATCCTCGGATCGTTCCCGGACATCGAGCGCCGTTCCGAAGCCGGGATCTACCCGGGCGGCGCCAACCGCCGGCTGTCCGCCCATGAGGTCGAGGCGCTGATCGCGATCCCGGATTCCCCGATCCTGTGGATGGCGATCCCAGGCCACAACGTGTCGATGCCCAGCGCGGCCTTCGAGGAGGTCGGGGGGTACGATGCGGACCAGCAGCCGATCGAGCAGCGCGAGATCGCCCTGCGACTGCAATCGGTCGGTCTGCGTCCGACACTCACCGCCTGCGCCCGGAGCTACCACCTGACCCACCTCGATGGCGGCCGCGATCCGCTCCAGAACGATGCCAATTGGCAGGAGCGGTTCTTCGCCAAGCACGACGGGCCGTTCGGTCCGCTGCTGCTGCTGTACTGGAAGAGCCTGGTCGATCGTGCGTCGGTTCCCCGCGAGGCGCGCATCGATTCGCTGATCCACCTCGATCGCATCCTCCATTCCGGAGAGATGACGGCGCACCTGCAGGCGGCCCAGACGCTGATCGACCACGCCCGGCAGCCGGCTGTCCCCGACGTCGCCCCAGCGACGGTGACGGTCGATGGGTTCCCCGCGGTCACGCAGGGAGCGCCATCGCGGGCGACGAAGCAGCCGAAGCGCTGCCTGTACTTCTCGCCCGTCGGCCGCGACGGGAAGGAATTCCTCGCGGCGACCATCGCGCGCTTCGGACATGACGATTTCGACTGGCTGATCGTGTCCTACGACGGCACCACGTTTCCTGAGCGGATCTTCGCGCATTGCGAGGTGGTGCACGATTCCGGAAGCATCAGCCATCTCGCGCGCGTCCATCTGACGCCCAGGCGCTGCCAGCTCTACGAGTACGTCTTCTGCTGGTCGGACGACCTCGACATCGGCGCATTCTCGTACCGGAACTTCCTCGACATCATGCAGCGCAATGGACTCGAGATCGCCCAGCCGGCGTTGACGCCGCAGTCGGCCTACAGCCATGGCGTGACGGTGCAGAGCCTCTGCGGCATCGGACGTCTCACCGACTTCGTCGAGTTCATGGCCCAGGTCTGCACGCGCCAAGCCTGGAACTCGTACTGGGCGATGCTCAAACGCCTCGAGTGGCACGACAATCCGTGGGGGTGGGGCTATGACCGGCTGGCGAAGTCGATCTGCGGCTACCGCGGCATGGGCATCGTCGATTGCGAGCCGATCACGCACACGCGCCTGAAATCACCAGCGGATCTCCGGGCGTGGACGGCGATGGCGCGGCTGCTCGCGGCCTGTCCCGAGCACCGGCCCAGCGATCAGCGTGTGCTCGGGCAGCTGACCTGAGCGTGTCGATGGGGAGCCCCCGATATCTTCAAGCTGGTGGTTCCCGGCCCCATCGACCTCCCAGGCGATCAGCAGCTCAAGCGATAGCCGGGCGGATGGCCATGCCGATCCGAGAGAATTCTGGCGGCGGATACCGGGGAAAGGGCTGGCGAGGCCGATCTGCAGCGCACGGCGGAGTCCGCGGCGACGATCGTCGCCACGCAGGGCGGCCGGAGGCCGGCCCGTCTTTTGCCGTCCTCGTCCTGGTCAGAAAAGTGGTTCCCGAAGCGGGATGGATCCTATGCTGCCGCGCGTAACACCTGGAACGATGGCCATGTGAGCCTCGTCAAGGGTTACGGAGGGCTGATGACCACGACCTACCCAGAAGCCGGATCCCGCATCGGATCGCGCGTAGGGTCCTCGCCCCGCCACGGTTCACGGGTTCCCTCCGGCCGCAACGCCGCCCCGGTCGGCCTGGCCGATGTCATCGCCCGATTGGCCGTCGCGCCTAATTCGAGTGCGTGGGAGCACCTGCTGACGCTCGCCGGCAACGATGTGGCTCGCGTCACCCGCCAGTACGCCGGCCGCGACAATTCATTCGAGGACGCCATGCAGGAGACCCTCCTGCAGGTGCGCAAGGATGCCCACCAGTTCCGCGTGACCGGCACCGACGCCGATTCGTCCGCTCGCCGCTGGATCATCCGCATCGCCGTGAACACCAGCCTCGATCTCCTGCGCTCGCGCAAGCGCGCCGCGGCGCGCGATCGCAAGGCCGGCCAGCAGCAGAGCGATGATCGCGATCCGGATTCGCAGCCGCCGCTGAACGCGCTGGTGCGTGGCGAGGCCAACGACCGCCTGCATTCCGCGCTCGCCGCGCTGCCCGAGGCCAAGCGCACGCCGGTCGAGATGCGCTACATCCGCGGCCACGGCTACGAGACCATCGCCGCGCATCTCGGTGTGCCCGAGGCCACCGTGCGCACACGGGTGAATCGCGGCCTGATGGCGTTGCGCGAACGCTTGAAGCGCTTCGCGCGCTGACCGTTCCAGCCGCCCCGCCTATTTGAAGAGGCCGCTCACCGAGGTGATGTTGCGCAGATCGTTGTCGAGCAGTTCGGCGCGCGCGCCTACCCACGCGCCCGGCGCATCGACGCAGTCGTTTACGCCGCTGACCACGTAGAGCCCTTTCCAAATGCGCAGCGAGGCGGTCGCGCGCACCAGCACCGTTCCATCCTCGTAGCGCCGATCATCGAGCTCGCGGTTGCTGTGCTTGCCGCGGATGAGTGCGCGTATCGCCAGCCGGTCGCCGAAGAGCGGCATCTCGACATATCCGCCGAGACGCGTTTCGATCAGTCCGCCCGCGACCGTGAGCGCATAGGTGCCATTGCGGTAGCGCAAGAAACGCCAGCCGAGCAGCAGGTTGAAGTCCACGGGAATGCTGTCGGGGCTCTCCTTCGGCGAGTCGCGATCGCGCGGCGCCGAACGGTACGAAACGCCGCCCTGATAGAATTTCCAGGCGCGCGGCTCGAGGCGCAGATAGACACCGGCGGTCCAGCTGCCGCTGCGGAAATCCTGTCCGCCTTCCAGGCCGCCGTACAGCTTCAGCTCGCTCATGCCGCCGGTGATCGGCTTCAGCTCCTCGAGCCGTTCGGTCAGGCTGTCGGTGGCCTTGACCACCTTGTCGTGCGCAGTGTCCTCCATCACCAGCTTGCCGACCGTGCCCTTGCCGGAGGCGATCTGGTCGGTGACGGCCTGCAGATCGGTGGCGATGCGGTCGACCTTCGGCGCCGCGCTCGCGAGCCGTCCGGCGATCAGGCGCAGGTCGGCGCGGTTCTCGGCGATCAGGTCGCGCGCCTGGACGCCGGCGTCGGCGATCGCCTTCCCGCCTGCTCCGAGATGATCGATCGCCGCCGGCAGCCGCGCGGTGGACTCCTTGACGTTGGCGCGGTTCTCGGCGACCAGTTCCGACACCTGCCGGCCCATCTCGTCGAGGCGCGTCAGCACCTGGTTGACCAGCGCCTGGTTGTCGCTGACGAGATGGTCGAGGTTGTCGGACATCCGCCGCACGTTGATGATCGCCTGGGCGATCTCCTTGCGGTTCTCGGCGATCAGGTCGCGGATCTCGCCGGCGGCCTGGCCGAAGCTCGCGACGCTGTTCTTCGCCAGCTCGACCAGATCCTCTCCGGGCTTGCCGGGGATCAGCGCATCGTTCTGGAGGGGGACGGTGGACTGGCCGGGCCAGACCTCGACGAAGGTCTCGCCGAGCAGGCCGGCGACCGGTGTGTGGACGATCGCGTAGCAGTCGGCGCGCAGCGCCTTGCGGAAGCTTTCGCGGATCGACAACGTCGCGCGCGTCTCGGTCGAGCTCTGCAGATGCGCGTCCATCACCTGTCCGGCGCTGTCTCCGAGGATCTTCACCGGCAGCCCAGTGTGGAGGAGTCCGATGTCCTGGGCGCGGAAGGCGACGTCGAC
This sequence comes from Planctomycetota bacterium, assembly GCA_013816415.1. Classification (GTDB taxonomy): domain Bacteria; phylum Planctomycetota; class UBA11346; order UBA11346; family UBA11346; genus JACCZE01. Next base: position 4,389 of record JACDEN010000081.1, on the reverse strand, counting down.
GCTGAACGACCGCTCCATCCAGTGCCGGGCCTTGCCCACCACCACGATGCCGGCCAGCAGCACCGCCACGCCGGCGAGGACGAATGCGCCGACGATGCGGTTGAGGTGGCGGAACTTGAACGAGGGATTCATGTCATGCCGGCCTGAACACGCCGGTGCCCGCCGGACTGCGTTCGCCGAGGCGCGCGGTCGCGACGTGATGCCGCGCCGGCAGCGAGATCACCTGGCCGCCGAGCGCGTAGGCGGTCTCGGCGTCGCTGGTCGCCGCGAGGATGGCGATCCCGTGCGAGGTCTGCAGCCCGGACAACAGCTTCCAGAAATCGAGCTTGGCGAACCCGGCGAGGTCGCGCGTCGGCTCGTCGAGGATCAGAAGCCGGGGTTCGAGGATCAGCGCCTTGGCCAGCGCCGCCAGCCGCCGCAGCCGCAGGTTGGCGATGGCCGAGGGGATCGCCGGGAGATCCTCGATCCCGAGCAGCGTCTGCACCCGCGACAGCGCGGTGCGCACCGTCGCATCGTCGGCGGCGCGGTGGTAGCGCAGCGGCAGGCTGATGTTCTCGGTGAGCAGCAGGTTGCTCAGCAGCCCGCCGTTCTGCGGCACGTAGCCGATGCGCGCGCGCATCGCGTCGAGGTCGTCGGCATCGAGCAGATGGGGGTGGCGCCCGAACACCGAGACGAGACCGGCGGTCGGCTTGCCGCCGCCCATCACCAGGCCGATGGCGGTGCTCTTGCCGTTGCCGGCGGGGCCGGACAGCACCAGCGATTGGCCGGCGTGCAGCGTGAATGACACGTGCTCGAGCAGCGGGCCATTGAAGCCGGGCGACGAGACCTCGACTTTGCTGAAGGCGATCAGCGGTTCGCTCTCGTGATCGATGTGCGTGGTCCCCATCAGATGAACGCCAGCGCGGTGACCAGCGCATCCCACACGAACACCGCGGTGATCGCCCGCACCACGCCGCGCGTGGTCGCGCGCGGCACCTCGGTGACGATCGCCGGACCGCGCGTGCCTTCCAGGCAGGCGATCGCGGTGATCAGCAGCCCGGGGATGACGGTCTTGGCGAGGATGATCACTCCATCGAAGGGCGTCAGGTTGTTGGCGAGCAGCGCGGTGAAGCGGGCGAGCCCCGGCGCGTTCGGCACCAGCACCAGGCTGAGCAGGAAGCCGCCGGTGAGCGAGATCGCGATGAACAGCAGCACCAGGCACACCAGCGCGATGCAGACGCCGGCGAGACGCGGCACCACCAGGTAGCGGAAGGGATCGATGCCCGACCACTCCAGCGCCTGGATCTCGCCGGCGACGCGCATGTTCGCCATCTCGGTCGCCATCGCGCTACCGCTGCGCGCGATGACCACCATCGCGATCAGCAGGGGGCCGAGCTCGCGCACCAGCATCACCACCAGCAGTTTGCCGAAGAGGTCCGACTGGCCGAAGCCCTGCAGCTGCACCTGGCCCTGGACCACCAGGCTGAGCGCGGTCAGCCCCGCGAGCAGCGCCACGAACGGCACCGCCTCGACGCCGGTGAACAGCACCTGCCGCACCAGCACCAGGCGCGTCACCGGCTTCACCCGGCGCCAGGGCAGCAGGAACAGGATCCCGTTGCCGATGATGGTGGCGACGTCGACGAGGTAGAGCGCGAGGTCGCAGGCGCGGTCGCCGATCGCATCGATGAGGGACATCCGCACCAGCATGGGCGGGTTATCGGCGCTGGTCGCGCCGTATGCAAATAGTCATGCCGCTCCGCCCGCACGTTGGCCGCTGCGACGACCGGCCGGCATGGTCGCAAACGTTGCGAATGCGCCAGGCACTGCGCGAGAAGCGACTCAGCCGGTCAACCGCCCAGCCCGCTCAGCGTGTCGCGCACGTTCACCAGCTCGACCTCCTCCTTCGCCAGCAGCGCCCGCGTCTCGGTCACCTGCTCGGGCGGCGCGCGGTTGGCGTATTCGGGATTGGCGAGGCGTCCACGCTTGCCGGCGATGCTCTTCTCGAGGCCCGCGATCTGGCGCGCGAGGTTGGCCTTGAACTTGTCGAGGTCGAGGACTCCGGCGAGCGCGACGTGCACCTTCAGGTCGCCGACCACCTCGGTGACGCTGGTCGCGGGCTTGGGCGCCGCCGCCGCGATGGTCAGGCTCTCGAGGTTGCCGCGGTCGATGACGAAGGCGCGGTGGCGCTCGAGCTCTTGCGCGCGCGCGGCGTCGGGCGCGGCGAGCGAGACCGCGAGCTTCGTCCCGTCCGGCAGGTTCTGCTGATTGCGGATATTGCGCACCGCGGTGACCACGCGCTGGAGCTCGTTCATGCGCGGCGCGATCGTCTCGTCGCTGAAGCGCGCATCGGGTTCGGGAAACGCACCGAGCATCAGGAACGACGACCAGGCGCTGCCGCCGGCCGTGGTCTGGAGCTGCTGCCACAGGTACTCGGTGATGAACGGCATGCCCGGATGCAGGAGCCGCAGCGACTGGTCGAGCGCGTACCACAGCACGGTCGCCGAGGCGGCGGCCGCCGCGCCGCCGGCCTTGAACTGGTGCTTCGCCCATTCGACGTACCAGTCGCAGAGGTCGTCGCGGAAAAAGCGATAGCCGCTGTTCGCGTAGTCGTTGAAGCGGAAGGCCTCGAGCGCGCGCGAGCATTCGGCGATCGCCGACTGCATGCGATCGAGCAGCCAGCGCTCCTCGAAGCCGAGCTGGCAGGCGAGCACATCATCGGCCGACGGCGGCTTGGCGAACGGCCGCTCCGACAGGTTCATCAACAGGAAGCGTCCGGCGTTCCAGACCTTGTTGGCGAAATTACGCCCGGTCTCGAACTTGGTCGGATTCAACTTCAGGTCCTGTCCCTCGGTCGTCATGTCGAGCACGGTGTAGCGCAGCGCGTCGGCGCCGTAGCCCGGGCACTGGTAGTCCTTGCCGAGATAGTTCTGGGTGCCGCCGGCGATCATGATCAGCGGATCGATGCCGTTGCCGAGCGACTTCGACATCTTGGTGCCGCGCTCGTCGAGCACGGTGCCGTGGATGTAGACGTCCGAGAACGGCTTCTTGTCGAGCGCAAAGAGGCTCGCCATGACCATGCGCGCGACCCAGAAGAAGATGATGCCACGGTCGGTGACCAGCGTGCTGGTCGGGAAGTAGCGCTTCAGCTCGGGCGTCTCCTCGGGCCAACCGAGGGTCGAGAACGGCCACAGCGCGCTCGAGAACCAGGTGTCGAGCACGTCTGGATCCTGCATCAGGTCGCGCGCACCGCAGTGCGCGCACGCCGACGCATCGTCGATCGAGACGGTGGTCTTCTTGCAGGTACCGCAGTACCACGCGGGGATGCGGTGGCCCCACCAGATCTGGCGGGAGATGCACCAGTCGCGGACGTTGCCGAGCCAATGTCCGTAGACCTTGGTCCAGCGGTCGGGATGGAAGGTGACGCGGCCCTCGGCGGTCTCCGTCAACGCGCGCTCGGCGAGCGGCGCCATGCGCACGAACCACTGCTCGGTCACCATCGGCTCGATCGGCTCCTTCGAACGCTCGCTGTGGCCGACGGCATGTCTGATTTTCGTCTCGCCGAGCAGCACGCCGCTGGCGGCGAATTCCTTGAGCAGCGCCTTGCGGCAGGCGAAGCGGTCCTGGCCGGCGTAGTGCGCGGTCGACCCAGCCATGCGGCCGTCGAACTCGATGACGCGGATCAGCGGCAGCTGGTGGCGCAGGCCGATCTCGTAGTCGTTTGGATCGTGCGCGGGGGTGACCTTCACCGCGCCGGTTCCCTTCTCGGGATCGGCGTGCTCGTCGGCGATGATCGGGATGTCGCGATTCACGATCGGCAGGCGCACGGTCTTGCCGATCATCGCCTGGTAGCGCGGGTCCTTGGGATTGACCGCGACCGCGGTGTCGCCGAAGAAGGTCTCGGGCCGGGTGGTCTCGACGTGGATCTCGCCGCTGCCGTCGCTGAGCGGATAGCGCAGCTTCCACATGTGGCCGTCGACGTCCTTCATATCGACTTCATCGTCGGAGAGCGCGGTCTTCAGGACCGGCGACCAGTTCACCATGCGCGTGCCGCGGTAGATGAGGCCGGTATCGAACAGATGCTTGAACTGGATACGCACCGCGCGCGACAATCCCTCGTCCATGGTGAAGCGCTGGCGGCTCCAATCGCACGACGAGCCGAGCTTGCGCAGCTGGTTGACGATGATGCCGCCGGACTGCTCCTTCCACGCCCACACCCGCTCGATGAAGCGTTCGCGACCGAGGGATTCCCGAGACGCGCCTTCCTCCTGCAGCTGCTTGGCGACCACCGCCTCGGTGGCGATGCCCGCGTGGTCGGTGCCCGGCTGCCACAAGGTGTCAAAGCCCTGCATGCGCTTCCAGCGGATCAGCGTGTCCTGCAGCGTGTTGTTGAGCGCGTGGCCCATGTGCAGC
>JACDEN010000555.1 GCA_013816415.1 Planctomycetota bacterium | reverse complement strand
CCCTCGGTCGAGGCGATCCTGGTCAACATCTTCGGCGGCATCATGAAGTGCGACACCATCGCTAATGGCGTGCTCACCGCGGTGAAGGAGGTCGGCTTGGATCGCCCGCTGGTGGTGCGCCTCGAGGGCACCAATGTGCAGCTGGGCAAGGATCTGATCGCGAAATCTGGATTGAAAGTCATCGCCGCTGACGATCTCAAGGACGGCTGCACCAAAGCCGCGAAAGCCGCCGCCGAGTTCAGAAGTTCGCGTGGAGCCAAGGCATGAGCGGTTTTCGGTTGGGGTAGCCGCAGCAGGCGGCCACCCCAACAACGCGCCTCCGGCGCTGCCCCCACACCGTAAGGGCTGAACATCTTTTTTTTGGATCACCACCATGTCCGTGCTCGTCGACAAAAACACTAAGCTCATCTGCCAGGGGATCACCGGTAAGGTGGGGACGTTCCACTCCAACGGCGCGGTCAGCTACGGCACCAACTTCGCCGGCGGCGTCACGCCCGGCAAGGGCGGCCAGACCTGGGTCTCGGACGACAACAAGAAGTTCCCGGTGTGGAACACCGTCGCCGAGGCCGTGCGCGAAGGCGGCGCCACCGCGAGCATGATCTTCGTGCCGCCGCCGGGCGCGGCCGACGCCATCCTCGAGGCGATCGAGGCGGGCGTGCCGCTGATCGTCGCCATCACCGAGGGCATCCCGGTGCGCGACATGTACGCGGTGAAGAAGAAGCTCGAGGGATCGAAGTCGCGGCTGATCGGGCCCAACTGCCCCGGCGTGATCACGCCCGGCGAGTGCAAGATCGGCATCATGCCAGGCTACATCCACAAGCGCGGCTCGACCGGTATCGTCAGCCGCTCGGGCACCCTCACCTACGAGGCGGTGTTCCAGAGCACCGGCGCCGGACTCGGCCAGTCGACCGTGATCGGTATCGGCGGCGATCCGATCAAGGGCACCGACTTCATCGACGCGCTCACCCTCTTCCAGAGCGACCCCGAGACCAAGCAGATCATCATGATCGGCGAGATCGGCGGCGACAGCGAGGAGAAGGCCTGCACCTTCATCAAGGAGCGCGTGACCAAGCCGGTGATCGGCTTCATCGCCGGCTCACGTGCACCCAAAGGCAAGCGCATGGGCCATGCTGGCGCGATCGTCAGCGGCAATACCGGCACCGCCGAGGCGAAGTTCGCGGCCATGCGCGCGTCGGGCGTGCACATCGCCGAAAGTCCGGCGACCCTCGGCGAGACGCTGATGAAGGCCGTCGGCAAGCGCTGACCAACGGGGACGTCCTCGTTTCGAGGTCGAGCGCGGCCGTGCGCTCCACGCGTTTTTCGCTCACGTCGCGGTTCGGGATCCCATGATCCCGCCATGCCCAACGCCCTGGCGACCGAGAGCTCCCCGTACCTGCGTCAGCACCAGGACAATCCGGTGGATTGGCGTCCGTGGGGCGAGGCCGCCTTCGCCGAGGCCAAGCGCCGCGACGTTCCGGTGCTGGTGTCGATCGGCTACAGCACCTGCCACTGGTGCCACGTCATGGCGCACGAGTGCTTCGAGAACGCCGCCACCGCGCTGGTGATGAACGACAAGCTGGTGTGCATCAAGGTCGACCGCGAGGAACATCCCGAGGTCGACGCGATCTACATGGACGCGGTGCAGGCGCTCAGCGGACACGGCGGCTGGCCGCTCAACGCCTTCGTCGACCACCAGGGGCGCCCGTTCTATGCCTGCACCTACCTGCCCGACGCGCAGTGGCAGCGGCTGATCGGACATCTCGACGACCTGTGGCGCAGCGATCGCGCGCGCATCGACAAGGCCGCACGGGAGATCACCGCGCACCTGGCCGACACTGCGGCGGTGCACAGCTCGCTCGGCGACAATGTCTGGCAGCTGCTCGAGCGCGCGCTCGCTGCGACCTACGATGCGAACAATCCCGGCTATGGCTGGAATCCGGAAAAGGCGCCGAAGTTCCCCTCCAGCCAGCTGCTGCCGCTGCTCTTCGCATCCGGGCGGGTCGACTGGATCAAGCAGGCCGAGTCGGTGCTCGAGGCGATGCAGGATGCCGGCATCCACGACCGCGTCGGCGGCGGCTTCCACCGATACAGCGTCGACAAGCACTGGCGCATGCCGCATTTCGAGAAGATGCTCTACGACAACGCGCAGCTGATGGTCGCCTATGCGCGCGCCGGCGAGCAGCTGGCGCGGCCGGACTTCCTGCGCACCGCGGTGAACACCGGCGATTACCTGCTGCGCGATCTGCGCGTCGACGTCGACGGCGCGTTCGCCGGCTATGCGAGCGCCGAGGATGCCGACGATCCGGGCGGCGAAGGCAGCTTCTACGCCTGGAGCCCGACGCAGCTGCGCGAGGCGCTCGGTGATCCCGTCGGCGAACGCCTGGCCCGCGAATGGGACATCATTGCCGGCCACCGCGAACGCGGGCACAGCGGCCACCTCGAGCCGGTGCTGTCGCACATCCCGCATCCGCGCGGCACCACGCTCGCCACGCATGCTCCGGGCGGCGACGTGCAGGCGCTGCGCACGAGCTGGGAACCCCACCTGCCGATCCTGCGCGCGCTGCGCGCGAAGCGCCCGCGTCCCGGGCGCGACGACAAGGTGCTGACCGACCAGAACGCGCTCGCGCTCGAAGGCTTCGCGGCGCTCGGGCGCTACAGCGGCGAGCAGCGATTCATCGACGCCTGCCGCGAACTCGCGGCGGTGCTCCTGCGCCGGCACACCCCGGCCGGACTGCTGCGCCTGCCGAACCGCCCAGCCTACATCACCGACTACGGCGCGATGGTCTCGGGCCTGACCGCGGCCTTCGACCTGCTCGGCGATCCGGCGCTGGTGCATGCGGCCGAACGCATCGCCGACGAAGCGGTAGAGCGGCTGCGCGCGGAAGACGGCGGCTTCTACACCACACCCGCGGGCCGCACCGATCTGGTGCGGCGCGGCCGCGAGGACACCGACAACGCCTGGCCGTCGGGACAGAACTCGTTGGCGGTTGGGCTCGTCCGCCTGTGGAACATCACCGGCACCGGGCGCTGGAAGGCGCTCGCCGAGGAGGTGTTCTCG
>JACDEN010000080.1 GCA_013816415.1 Planctomycetota bacterium | reverse complement strand
ACGTTGGACGACGATCTGACGCTCCAGGACGCGAAGAAGACCGAGGACGACGACAAGGACGACGCCGACCTGACCACCGGCGGCGACGACTCCCCGGCGGTGAAGGTGGTGAAGCAGATCTTCTCGACCGCGATCAAGCGCGGCGCCTCCGACATCCACATCGAGCCGTTCGAGAAACGCGTGCGCGTCCGTCTGCGCATCGACGGCGTGTTGGTGGAAGTCCTCGACCTTCCGAAGCGGCTCGAGCGCGCCATGGTCTCGCGCCTGAAGATCATGACCGACACCATGAACATCGCCGAGCGCGGCAAGCCGCAGGACGGGCGCATCCAGGTGTCGATGGAAGGCAAGAAGGTCGACATCCGCGTCAACTCGCTGCCGGTGGTGCACGGCGAGAAGGTGTGCATGCGTCTGCTCGCCAAGGGCAACCTCAAGGACATGAAGGAGATCGGCTTCGAGCAGCAGACCCTGGACATCCTCAACCGCGCGCTGAGTTCGCCCTATGGCATGATGCTGGTCACCGGCCCGACCGGCTCGGGCAAATCCACCACTCTGTATTCGTGCCTGAAATCGGTGATGACCATCGAGGACAACGTCAACACCGTCGAGGATCCGGTCGAATACGAGATCGAAGGCATCAATCAATGCCACGTCAATCCCAAGCGCGGCCTGACCTTCGCGACCGCGCTGCGCGCGCTGCTGCGCCAGGACCCCGACACCATCATGATCGGCGAGATCCGCGACCAGGAGACGATCGAGATCGCTGTGAAAGCAGCGCTCACCGGACATCTGGTGCTCTCTACCCTGCATACCAATGACGCGCCGTCGACCATTTCGCGCATCCTCGACATGGGCATCGAACCGTTCCTGTGCGCGTCCACCGTGCTCGCCATCCTCGCGCAGCGGCTCGGCCGGCGCCTGTGCAAGAACTGCCGCATCGACATGCCCAAGGGCGAATACCCCAGCCGCGACCAGCTGCTCGAGATCGGCTACCTGCCGGAGGAGATCGAAGGCCTGAAGCTGTGGAAGCCGGTCGGCTGCAGCCTGTGCTCGGGCGGCTACAAGGGCCGCTTCGCGCTGGTCGAATGCCTTGAGATGAACGACGCCCTGCGCCGCGTCATCATCGCCGGCGGCACCGCGATCGAGATCCGCAAGAAGGCGGTCGAGACCGGCATGATCACCCTGCGGCGATGCGGACTGCTGAACGCGATGCGCGGCGTCACCACCGTCGAAGAGGTGATGCGCCATACCGTCGGCGAAGACATCGACCGCTCGGAGCTCCCGAAGAAGGGCCCGTCGACGGAAGCTGCTGAGGAACCGACGGCGCCGGCGGTTGCGGGAGCGGGGTAGGGAACGGGAGGGTTCTGGGTTCTGGGTTCTGTGTTCTGTGTGGGACGGCGGACGACCGCGTTTCCATTGCACTCTCTGCAGCAGCCCAGGCCGCTTCTCGACCGTCTGTCGACCCAGAATGCAGAACCCAGAACCCAGAACCTTCTAAACCGAAGTCACACCTTTTTTTAAAATGACATTCCCATACGTCGCCGTCTCCCCCGTCATCAGCACCGCGAACGCCCCGCGCGCGCGTTCGTAGAATGCGAAGCGCTCGATGCGTGCGATCGGCGGGGTCTTTGGCCAGTGGCGGTCGATGGCGGCGCGGTAGGCGCTCTCCACCGAGGGATCGAGACGGTCTCCGGCGACAGCGGCCATCATGGCCAGCGGCGTGTCGACGTAGGCGTCCAGGGCGAACAGGGGGAGGATGGCTTCCAGCAGCGCCGGGATGCGCAGGCCATCGGCGCGCAGGACCCGCTGGTTGTAGCTTTCACCAGGGAAATGGGCGTCGGCGAGGACGATCTCATCGCCGTGTCCCATGCGGCACAGCACGGCCAGGAGGTCCGGGCTGAGGAGCGGTGAGATGCCGATGAGCATGGCGGCCTCCGATGGTCGGAGAGCACATCGGCGCCACCGTCCGAGTCAAATGCGGGGGGCGGGGGCCCGTCTGGGCGGCGGCCGACATTGCCTCGGCATCCTCCGCTCCATACTCCGCGCCATGAAATCCGCGATCATCGGCTGCATCTGCGTACTCACCGTCCTCGCCGCCGGCTGCATGCGCCGCGATCACGACAAGTGGCCGCCGCACGACCAGCCCGCGACCGTTTCCCCATCGGCCGCGGATTCCGGGAAGCGCGTGATCGTGTTCGCCCCCATCGCCGCGGGACCTCTGGCCGCCGACTATGCCGAGGCGCGCCTCCAATTCGCATTCGATCTCGCCTCGCGCATCGATCTGCTCACCAAGGATTACGACGGCCAGGCGGGCGAGGAGCTGCCGGATTCCGATGCCCAGGACTGGAGCCGCGGCCCGGTCCCGGCCACCGCCGGGGCGTACCTGACCGTCCTCACGCGCGTGCTCGAGATCAAGCGCAACCAGGGCGTCGCGGACATGCATGAACGTCAGGGCACCATCCTCGCGACCGTCGAGATGAAGGCGGTCGACGGCAGCGGCCAGGTGGTCTTCCTGAAGAAGGCAGTCGGCCAGGCATCGGGAAGCGGATCGGCGAAGCTGATGAGCGATTCCTCGAAGCCCGAGAGCCTCGCCGCCTGGGACGCCTGCAGCACCGCGGTCGGCGCGCTGATCAAGTACACCAGCCAGAGCAACGATGTCGCGGTTCCCGCGAGCGGCAGCTTCATCGTCGTCGACGTCGACAGCGATCCCACCCGCGCGGACATCGTCGTCGACGGCAGCTTCCTCGGCACCACGCCGATGAAGCTGCAGCTGCCGCAGAAGGTGGTGACCGTGCGCATCGAACGCCAGGGCTACCAGCCGTGGCAGCGCCAGCTGACCCCGAGCAAGGACATGCGCATCCAGCCGGTGCTCGCGAAGCTCGGTGACGCGACCCCGCGCACGTCGGGATCGTCCACATCTCCGCTCACCCCGGCGCCGATGCCGCAGGTGACGCCGGGCGGCGACGCCGACCACTCCGAGCCGAAGCCGAAGCGCGCGGAACCCATGGACGACACCATGGCGCCGCCGACCCCGGATACGCTCGTCGTTCCCGACGGGAAATAACCGCTGATGCTGATGAAGCTCGCGGTCGTCTGCTACCCCACGTATGGCGGCAGCGGTGTGGTCGCGACCGAACTGGCGATGCATCTCGCCGATCGCGGCCATCAGGTGCACATGGTGTCCTACGAGATGCCGTTCCGCATGGACCGGTTCCGTCCGAATCTGATGTTCCACGCCGTCGACGTCGGCGACTATCCGCTCTTCCGCTACCCGCCCTACTCCCTCAACCTGACCAACAAGCTGATCGAGGTGGTCGAGGAGCACGGGGTCGAGATCATCCACAGCCATTACGCCATCCCCCACGCCGCCTCGGCCTGGATGGCGCGTCAGGTGTTGCGCGAAAAGGTGCCGCGCCAGGACGTGAAGCTGGCCTGCACCCTGCACGGCACCGACATCACGCTGGTCGGCCGCGAGCGCGGATTCTATGAGCTGACCCGCTTCGCGATGAACCATCAAGATCTGCTCACCACGCCCAGCGCCTGGCTGGCCTCCGAGACCGACAAGCATTTCGGGACCGTCTTGGGAACCGTGCGGGCGATCCCGAATTTTGTCGATCTCGAACGCTTCAAGCCGGATCCGCAGCAGCCGGCTCGGCAATGCCTGGCCCCGCCGGACTACAAGGTCATCACCCACGTCTCGAACTTCCGGCCGGTGAAGCGCGTCGACGAGGTGGTGCGCGCGTTCGCGGTGCTGCGCCGCCGTCACAAGGCGGTGCTGGCGTTGGTCGGCGACGGGCCCGAACTGCCGCAGGCCGAGCATCTCGCCCGCGAACTGGGGATCCGCGGCGATCTGCGCGTCCTTGGTCAGCAGAAGCCCGAGCCGATCCTGCAGGCGAGCGATCTCTTCCTGCTGCCCAGCCGAGCCGAGAGCTTCGGATTGTCAGCCCTCGAGGCGATGGCCTGCGGCTGTCCCGTGCTCGGATACGCGGCGGGCGGACTGCCCGAGGTGGTCGAGGACGGCGTGACCGGCGTGCTGTGCCCCGAAGGCAGCGACATCTGCCTGGGCACGCTCGCCGCGGACCTGCTCGACAACGCCCCGCGCTACCAGGCGATGCGCGCCGCGGCGCGCGCGGGCGCCGAACGGTTCGCTGCCGGGCCGATCGTCGACCGCTATGAGAAGGCGCTGATGGGATTGCTGGCGCAGTCGTCAACCGGAGCCGGCTGACCATCCCATGACCGCATCCTCGGCATCCGATGCCGCGATACCGGTCCCGCTCCCCCAGCTGCGCATGCGGCGATCGCTCATCACCACGCTGCCGGCGGTCGGACTTCCGCCTGGTTACGCGGTGCGCCAGTTCGCGGCAGGCGATGAGGAGCGCTGGGCTGCCCTGCTGCACGGCACGCGCCAACTCGGCGACTGGGACGGGACGCGCGTGCGCGACCTGCTCGCCCAGCGTCCTCCCGAGGCCATCGTGTTCATCGTGGCTGGCGAGTCCTTGGTCGCGACAGCCTTGGCAAATCCTCCGAACGCGAAGGAACCGTCGTCCGAGCTGGGATGGGTCGCGGTATCGCCCGATCATCAGGGCAAACGGCTCGGCTTCGCGGTGTGCGCGGCGGTGATGGAGGTCATGCGCGGGAACGGACGTCCGCAGTGCTTCCTGCTGACGGACGACTGGAGGCTGCCGGCGATCAGCACCTACGTGCGGCTCGGTTTCGAGCCGGAGTGCGTGCATGAGTCGCATGGCGCGCGCTGGAACGAGGTCCGTCGGCAGCTGCACCCACGGCGGTGATGGTCAGGATTTTGGACGGAACGCCGTGATGACCGTTTCATTGGTCTGCAGGTACGCAGCGCCGATGAGATCGAGGCAGTACGGGATCGCCGGGAACACCGCATCGAGGCACTCGCGGATGCTCTTCGGCTTGCCTGGCAGGTTCACGATCAGCGTCTTCCCGCGGACGCCGGCGGTCTGGCGCGAGAGGATCGCGGTCGCCACGAACTTCAGCGAGGTCGCGCGCATCAGTTCCCCGAAACCGGGCAGCATGCGGCCGCACACCGCCGCCGTCGCTTCGGGCGTCACGTCGCGCGGCGCGGGGCCGGTGCCGCCGGTGGTGACCACCAGGTCGCATCGCTCGCGGTCGCAGAGCTCGATCAGGGTCGACTCGATCAGCGCCTGCTCATCGGGGATGACCCGGTAGACCTCGCTCCACGGCGACCGCAGGTAGTCGGTCAAGGTGGCGCGGATCGCGGGACCACCGAGATCCTGATAGGCACCTGCGCTGGCCCGGTCGCTGACCGTGAGGATGCCGATGCGTGCGGCTGAGGCGGCGGCGGCAGGGGGTTCCATGGCCGGGGGTTATCCTGGAGCGGGACCGGCTCAAGCGTTTGAAGCAGAAATGCCTGCGACGTCGGGCCGTGCAGTTGACACCGCTGCACGCCGGTTTACGTCACAGATGCCGAAGGCGCGACATTCGTGGGTACGTACCACCCCCGAACAGTAGGCGCTGGCGTTCAGCGGCACCTCCGCTAGGTACCATATCAAGGAGCCGCCATGGGCTTGGAAGAAGACATCGTGAAGCTGTTGAAGAGCGAGGGTTACCGCATCAACGAAGCGATCAAAGACGGCCTGGACGAGTTCCTCGACACCGTGAACGACGAGAACGAGGACATGGAAGAAGGCGTCGAGGACGCCGAGGTCCCCGAAGACGAAGAAGACGACTAGCCGAGAGCCGGCATTCAGGGCCGGCTGCTGCGACGGGAAGCTCGTCCTTTAGGGCGTTGCCTCCTCCTTATTTCCACGAGGAAACTGCGATCGTACCCCTCCGGGTAGGCTTCGCGCTCGGACGCCTTGCGACGCGAAGCTAGTCCTAGAGGGCATCCGGCCCTGACTGCCGGCTCTCGGCTCAATTGGTCCCGTTATAGTCGAGGTGTCGGACTCATCTGATGATGCCGCTTTGGGTCTGGAGACGGACACCTGTCGGTGCTGATTAGAGATAGAGGAGAGGGACACCTGTCGGTGGGGAGGTGGTTTTTCGGGCGGATAGGGGGCGGTCGCGCAGGTCGACGCTACTTTTTTGACGGCGCTGGGAGGGCAGGCTTGGGCGGATCCCTTTTTTCGTCGGTCTTGCCGTCGGCCTTCAGGAGGTGCTTGGCCAGGGGGGTCGGCCAATCGTAGGCTGGTCCGATGCGCACCACGTTCACCAGGCTGTCGGTGAAGCGCTGGACGTCGCCGGCCAGCAGGGCGATCCGGCCGCTGAAATACTCGTAATCGTTCGCGTAGAAGGGATCGTCGCTCACCGGCAGCGTGCCGTCGGGGTCGAGCAGCTGCGCCATGATCAGCCCCGGCTGCGACGCCGACTCGGTGGAGCTCCGCCACATCGTCAGCGCCTGCTCGCGGTGGCCCACCTGCAGCTCGAGGTCCCCGAGCCACAGCCGCGCCCACTGGGTGTAATCGTCGCCCACCGAGGCGGTGTTCATCACCACCGTGTAGGCGGTCGTCGCGTCCGGGAAATTGTCGTTCAGACGCGACACCTCGGCGACCTTCAGCCAGGCCTTCATGCGCAGCGGCACCGGCGCGGTCTGGTCGAGGGCGGCGGCGAGGTACAGGGTGTGCGCCTCGACCAGCTGGCCGAGGCTCAGCAGCACGTCGCCCGCGCCGGTGCGTCCATTCGAGATGGCGTCGGTGATCTTGAGGTATCCGGCGAGCTCCGAGGCGGTGACGTAGAGCCCGGCGGCGCGCTGCGGTTCCGTGCGCGCCAGCTTCTTCGCGCGGTCGAGATAGTCCTTCAGCAGCTCGTTGAGGGTGTCCTCGGGAATGAGCGAGACCAGGGTGTCGAAGTCGTATTCGCGGCGGATGGAAGCGAACTGCTGCTCGGCGGACTCGTACTGGCCGAGCCGCAGCTTGCAGGTCCAGGCGTGGAAGTTGGCGACCAGCGCGTAGCGCGGATCGTCGGAGCTCTCCTGCGCGACCTCGATGAAGCGCGCCAGCGCGTGCTCGTCGTCGTTCTGGTCCTCGAGGCACAGCGCGATGCGCAGCCGGGCGTCGCGCGCGAGCGGGGAATCGCGGTGGTCGCGCAGGAACTCCTCGTAGAGCTGCTGCGCCACCGCCGGACGTCCGGCCTGGCGCTGGCCGTCGCCTTCGCGCAGCGCCGAGACGAACTCGCCGGTCTTCTGGCGTTCGAGCAGGATGTTGCGCACCACCGCCGATCCCGGCGAGAAGGCGATGTAGGTGGCGTGCGCCTCGGGGCCTTCCAACGGCACCAGGTCGAGGAACTTCATCGGCGCCGAATCGCCGACCCGCGCGGTGATGTACGCATCCTCGTGCTCGAGGCTCAAGAGCCACGGCTGGTTGCGCGCGAGGTGTCCGAGCTGCTGGGTCTTCACCCGCTTCTTGTCGCGCATCAGCGACAGCACATCGGCGTCCGCCCCGCCCTCGAGGCGCAGCGTGTAGCCCTTGCCGATGTCGCGGTCGTTGATCAGCAGCTCGACCACCGAGTCGCGCGCGATCATCTCGACGGTCGCGCTCAGCCGCACGGCGCCGTTGACCGGCGGCAGCGTCGCCAGCTGCGCGCCGGTGCCCGATGGGGTGTAGGGCTTGAGGCGCACCGCGCTGCCGGGCGCGTCGAGTGCACCGTCCAACGACCACTCCCGCGTCCACTCCTTGGTCACCTGCGGGGCGCTCTGCGCCTGTAGCTCGGCGGCCTGCCGCTGCGCCCGCAGCAGGTGCACGACGCCGAGGGTCGCCGCCGAGGCGACCAGGAAGGTCGCGAGGGCGCCGGTGGCGATCGCGCGGCGGTGGCGCCAGCACGAGCGCAGGAACAGCGTGCGCGGCGAGACCCGCCGCCCGACGATCTTCTCGCCGGCGAGGTAGCGTCGCAGATCGGCGGCCATCGCCTCGGCGGTGGCGTAGCGGTCGCGCGGATCCTTCGACATCGCGACCACGATGATGGTCTCGAGGTCGCGCGCGAGCTCTGGGCGCAGCTGCGACGGCGGCACCAGCGGCTCGTCGATGATGCGGCGCAGCACCGCCACCGAGTTGTCGGCGGTGAACGGCTGGAATCCCGTGAGCAGCTCGTACAGGCAGGCGCCCATGCTGTAGATGTCGGAGCGCTTGCTGAGATCCAGGCGGTTGCCGCTGGCCTGCTCGGGGCTCATGTAGGCCGGCGTTCCGACCACGTTCCCGGTGCGCGTCAGCCGCGATTCGTGGTGCATGTGGCTGGCCAGGCCGAAATCGAGGATCTTCACCGCTCCGGTGGGATCGAGCATGATGTTGCCGGGCTTGATGTCGCGGTGGAGGATGCCCGCCAGGTGCGCGACATGCAGCGCCTCGAGCGCCTGCACCACCACGTCGGCGGCCTGCCGCTGATCCATCGGCCCCTTGATGATCAGGTCATCGACGCGCTTGCCCTCGACGTACTGCATGACCAGGTACGGGCGCCCATCGTGCTCGCCCGAATCGAGCACGCGCACGATGCCGGGATGACGCAGCGACTGCATGTAGGCCGCTTCGCGCTCGAAGCGCCGGCGCTCCTCGAGCTCGGACTTGTGCAGGATCTTGATCGCCACCTGCTTGCCCATCGGCACCGGACACGACACCGCGGCCTCGGCGAGATAGACCGCCCCCATGCCGCCGCGCCCGAGCGGACGCAGGATGCGGTAGGGCCCGATCTGGCTGAAGTCCGTGCGTAACCCCGGGGCGAATCCGGCGTCGGCGTCGCCGAAAGCCTCGAGATGGATGACGCGGGTGTCGCTGGACATGTCAGGCGTCGGGGTCGATCGGAGGGGGTTGGGCGGGATCGGCCTGAACTCGTACGCCGTCGCCAGAGAAACGTTCGAGCCACTCCGCGCGACCCACCACTTCGCGCGAGATCACGTCGCCCTCGAAGCGTCGGACCAGGTCGCGCACCAGCGGATGATTCTGCGCCGACTGGTAGCGGCTGGAGTTGTCG
>JACDEN010000554.1 GCA_013816415.1 Planctomycetota bacterium | reverse complement strand
AACGCCGATCTGCAGGTGCAGCTGGAATGGCTACGCAAGCAGGTGTTCGGCTCGCGCAGCGAGCGCAGTCGTGGACATGACGAGGGCCAGGCATCCTTCCTCAACGCGCCGGTCGTCCACGACAGCCCGCCGGCGGCGACGGTCGAGACCGAGCAGATCACCTACGAGCGGAAGAAGCCGGGCGGCCGCAAGCCGGTGTCTCGCGCCCTGCCGACCGAGGAGATCGTGCTGCGCGCGTCCGACGAGGAGCGCGTCGGACCGAACGGCGAACGCCTGATCAGCCTGGGATTCGAAGTCACCGAGCGTCTGCATCTTGTTCCCGAGAAGCTGCTGCGGCTGATCATCAAGCGCGAGAAGCTGGGCCTGCCCGACACGCGCGAGCTGGCCCACACCGTGCCGCCGGAGCCCTGCCTGGTTCCCGGCGGCAAGGCGACCGACGCGTTCCTGCACGAGGTGGTCCTGCGCAAGTTCCACCAGGGCCTGCCGCTGTACCGCCAGCTGGGGCTGTACAACAGCCTCGGCGCCGATCTCGCCGACAACTACCTGGTCGGCTGCGTCCATCACGTCGCTGCCGCCTATCAGCCGATCGCCACCGCGATCCGGGCGCAGGTCCTGCGCGAGCGCTGGGTGCATGTCGACGAGACGCCGGTGCGTCAGCTCGGCGCCGAGGACGGCGCCCGGACCGCGTACTTCTGGGCATGGGTCGCGGGCGGCCAGGTCAGCATCCACTTCGGCCTCACCCGGTCGCGCAGCGAGGTGCGCGACGTGCTGGGCATCCCCTACGATCCCGACGACCCGCGTGACGGCCCCAACGGGGATCTCGACCCGGCCACCTGGGAACAGGGCAGCCACATCGGCTTCCTCATCTGCGACGGCTACACCGGCTATGACCACGTATTCGCCGCCGGCTCGATCATCCGCGTCGCCTGCTGGGCGCACGTGCGCCGGAAGTTCAAGGCCCACGAGGAGGTCGACGCCAACGCCCGCCGCGTGGTCGCGCTGATCAACGAGGCGTTCCGCGTCGACCGCCAGGCCCGCAAGGACGCCGAGAAGCAGCAGCTCGATGCCGCGGCGACCGCCGACCTGATGCGGGCACGCCGACAGGAGCGCACCGTCGCCATCATCGAGCACATCCGCACCGAGCTCGACGCGCTCGCTCCGCTGTACGGCCCCAGCAGCCTCATGGCCAAGGCTATCACCTACGCCCGCAACCAATGGCGGGCGCTGATCGTCTTCCTCGACCACGGCTGCCTGCCGATGGACAACAACCAGGCGGAACGCGTCATACGGCCGATCGCCGTCGGCCGGAAGAACTGGCTCTTCGTCGGGTCCGAGGACGGCGGCGAATGGGCCGCCACGCTCTACTCGATCATCGAGAGTTGCCGACTGCAGAAGATCGACCCGCGGCGGTATCTCGAGCACGTCACGCCGATCCTGGTGCGGACGCCGGCCGGCCAGCTCGACGCCGACGCCCTCACGCCCCGTAGCCTCAGATCAACCCTTCGCTGAACGTGCGCGCCCGCCGGCGATGGGCCGATGGCGCGCCAAGGGTCGGTTGAGCGCTTACATGGATGGCGCCGTGACCGCGACCTACGACGAGGCGGCTGAGACCTACCGCTTCGCCCCGATCCCCCACCAGGGATCCGACGTGTCGTTCCCGATCGAGATCGGCTTACTGCGTTCTTTTTGGGACGGGCTCTGGAAGACCGGCCCGCTCAAGCGACTGCTCGAGTCGCAGATCACGCCGAACTGGCACGTCGGCCATCCCTACACCGAGGAACTCCTCAATCACATGCTCATGGAGCGCGCCAGTTGGGTACGCAAGTTGCTCGACAAGATCGAGGCGGATGGTCTGACGAACGGCACCGATGCCTTCCCGATCACCGTGCAGGTGGTCGGTGATGCGATCGGCGAAGAGCACCTGGCCCCGTTGTCCCGCTTGCCGCTTGAGTATGCGATAGGCGACGACCAGCGGATCTACTTCCGGGTCCGAGGGGATTACCTCACCGACCCCGTGCCACCGCAACAGGTCCGACGCCTGCGCCGGAACGGTATCGAATACAGCCTGCTGGTGCTCGCCGATGGTGGAGCCCTGGACGCCTCGATTCGCGCCGGCAATCCGGGTGGCTTCAAGCTTCGGACAGGTGTTACCATCTCCGAGGAAGACGCCCTCGATTTGCGCAGTGACGACTTGCGCGGCGCGCTGGTTATCCGCCTGATGCAGGAAATCCATGCCCTGGAAGAGATGCGCAATTGCGCTGCTGCGCTGGCCTATTGGCAGAATGTCGAGGCACAATTCGGCCGTTACGGATTCCAGGCCTTCTGCGTGGGCGATTTCTTCGGCGGCACCTCCGATATCTACCGTGCGATCTGGGGACGGGATTTGATCACCAACAACCAGTTGTCGGTCGAAGATCGCCTGACCTCTGGCCTAATGGTCGGTATCACAGCTCTAACAGGAGGCGTGCCGGGGAGTTCGCTGGCGGGCAAAGGCTTCAAAGTTCTGCGTCAGGGGGTGTCCCAGGACGTGCTGATGACGGCGCGGGCGAACATGACCGGGTTGGCCGACAGCGTCCTCGACGTGGTCGACGATCTGGCGCACGGCGGGACGCGAACCGCGGACGCGGTCGTTGACGTGGTGCGCCGCACCGCCGACCGTGGGACGCGTTTCGCCCAGGACGCGCTCGAGGCTGGGCTGATGAACGTCGACCGCCTCATCAGCTTGCCGACCCAGATCTTGATCAAGGTCCACTCCGGCTTGGGACGGCTCGGCCCGGGGATGCTGGTGCGCAGCGGCAGCCAAGCGCCGCACGTCAACTCTCTGCGGGGTCTTGCACGCGCCGCTCGCAGCCGCGTGCCGCATCCGATCGCGGTGCGTAGGGCGCCGACTTATCGGGCCACCGATGCGGTGATCGGGGCGGTGGAGGACGCGGCGCATGTACGACGGATCCTCGCCGCCAACGTCGACGAGGCCGATCAGGTTGCCTGTGCGAGCGCGGAAGACTTCCTCGCTACCGGCGGCTGCTTCACGGCTGGAACCCCGGTGCTGCTTGCGGACGGGAGTTGGG
>JACDEN010000553.1 GCA_013816415.1 Planctomycetota bacterium | reverse complement strand
GCACGCGCCAGGCCCATGATGAATTCGCGGGCCTGGAGCGTGCGCACGTGGGGGATGGCGATGCCCGGAGCGATCGCCGTGGTGGCCTTGCGCTCGCGGTTGACCAGGTCGCGCAGGAACTTCGAGGGGTTGGCCAGCCGGCCGCTGCGCTCGAGGATTTCCGCGATCTCCTCGAGCACGCGCTCCTTGTCTGACTTCAGACGGTTGGCCGCCTGTCCGGGGCTTTCGTCCTCGATCGGGGGCGTGGGAGCCGTGGCGAGCGACAGCTGGACGCATTCCGGACGCAGGTAACGCAGGACGTTCACGATTGGCGCCGCGCGTCAGTTGGTCGGGATCGGCAGGCCCTGGATCTCGCCGTCGAGCCCCGATGAGATGTTCGAGAGGTCGCCCTGCTCGTTGAACTGCACGGTGATCTGGCTGCCGAACGCCTTCATGTCGAAGGCCTTGCCGGCGGTGCCGTCGGCTCCGCTCTTCATCTGCTGGCCGAGGCGCATGATCTCGGCGCGGCGTTTGGGATTGTCGGAACCGAAGAAGGTGATCGAGCGCAGCCGCGGATTCGCCAAACCCTTCTCGGTCACGTCGGCGCACGCTTCCATCACCGCATGGTCGGCCCAGCCCTCGTGCGGCAGCCATTTGTTCTTCATGCGCAGCTCGCCAGCGAACGGGCCGAGGCCGACCAGCAGGAAGCGGTACGATGCCACGCGGGCCTGGACCGATTCGGGAGCCTGGCGCGTGATGTGCGCGGCGATCGGGCTCAGCAGTCCGCGGAATCCGACGCGTTGGAGGCGCGTCTCGCGGGTGTCGAACAGGACATGGTCGGGAGTGGGACCGTTGGGACCGCCCAGCAGGCGGCCCTCGGACAGGACCGACAGCTTGCTGTCGGCGAATTCGGATTGGCTGAAATCGAGCGATTCACCGGCGACGATCACCTTCTCGTACTGCAGCCGCACGCCGCCGGAGAGTTGGCTGGTGCTCGGCTTCTGCGAGGCGAGGCTGATGTTGATGCCCTTGCCCGCCGAGATCGTCAGCTGCTCGGCCATGATGCTGTCGGTGTCGAGCGTGGGTTCCGCCGCCACCGGCGGGTCGGTGGCCACGCGCGGCGCCTCCTGGGCGGACACCGGAGCGGCCGCCAGGCACATCGATCCAACGAATGCGGCCAGAGCCGCTTGAAGCTTCATGCGCTGATCATCGCCGCCCGTTCAGGGCTTGGCAACATCGGTTCCGGCATCGTCCTGCTGCGACAGGTTCTCGACCTTGTCCTTGAGCAGGCGACCGACCTTGAACTTCACCACCGTCCGGCTCTTCACCGGAACCTTCTCGAGCGTCTTCGGATTGAGCGCGGTGCGGGCCTTGCGCGTCACTGTTTCGAACACACCGAAGTCCCTGAACTCAAGACGGTTGCCCTTCGCGAGCTCATCCACGACTTCATCGAGGAAGGCCTGGATCACCTGCAGGGTCTGGACCTGGCCGAGACCGTGGCGTTCAGCGATGCGTTCGGCGATGGTGCGCTTGGCGATCGTCTCTCGGCGTCGCTGACCAGCAGTTGGGCGTGCCGAGCCGATCGGCTGGCCATCTGTTGAGAACGTCCCGTTGTCGCCCGACGTGGTCATACGCCATCCTCTCTAACCGAGGTTTGCTAACGATTTATAGCGAGCTACGGTGCTGAGGGCAAGGTGAACCTGGTAGGTGAGGACGCGTTTACGTACATCACCGTAAGTCACAGTCGCGACCCGCGGACGACCCCTCTTCCGGGGTTTCACCGCTCAGTCAGGTTTTTCGCCTCAACCTCTGATCTGGCAGGTGCTTGATATGACAGATGCGGCCACTTCCCCCGCCCCCGCCGTAAACGACGCCCAGGCCATCCCCAAGCTGCTCGCTGCGGTGGGCCGGGTGTTCCGCGGAAACCAGCAGGCGGTGGACCTCCTGGTGATCGCCTTCCTGGCCCGCGGGCATGTGCTGATCGAGGACATACCAGGGGTGGGAAAGACCACGCTGGCGCGCGCGCTCGCAGCCGCCAGTGGCGGCAGCTTCAAGCGCTTACAGTGCACGCCCGACCTCATGCCGGCGGACGTCACCGGGGTGTCGATCTACAACGAACACGACCGCGTGTTCAAGTTCCACCCCGGTCCGATCTTCTGCGATGTGCTGCTGGCCGATGAATTGAATCGCACGCCGCCGCGGACGCAGTCGGCCCTGCTCGAAGCGCTCAGCGAGGGTCAGGTCACGGTCGACGGCGAACCGCGCTCGCTGCCCTCGACGTTCTTCTGCATCGCCACCCAGAATCCGCTCGACCACGTCGGCACGTACCCCCTGCCCGACAGCCAGCGCGATCGTTTCCTGGTCAGCTACCGGCTCGGATATCCGGAAGCCGACAAGGAGCTCGCGCTGCTGGCGCACGACGGCGCCGAGAACGACCTCGCGCGCACGACTCCGGTGCTGGATGCGGCGACCGCCCGAGCGCTGCGGGCGCGGACGCAGGTGGTGCGGGTCGAGGACAGCGTCCGCCGCTACATCCTCGACCTGGTCCGGGCCACACGCGGCGCCAAGTCGCTGGTCCAGGGGGCGAGTCCGCGCGCCGGCATCGGACTGCAGCGCGCATGCCAGGCGCGAGCGCTGTTGGCCGGCCGCGAATTCGTCATCCCCGACGATGTGCAGGCGCTGGCGGTGCCGTGCCTGAGCCAC
The DNA here is from genome assembly GCA_013816415.1 of Planctomycetota bacterium. Classification (GTDB taxonomy): domain Bacteria; phylum Planctomycetota; class UBA11346; order UBA11346; family UBA11346; genus JACCZE01. The sequence goes on along the minus strand of JACDEN010000553.1, from coordinate 390 downwards.
CGCGTGACCAGCCGCGCGGGTCAGGCGACCGAGCCGATCATCGCGCATGTGGTGGAGAGCGTGCCGGTTCCGAGGTGACGTCCGACGTCCGACGTCCGACGTCGGATAGTACGAGCCATCCAAGGAAGGAGGGATGCAGGTGAGGCAGAAAGGACAGGTCGGCAGGGAGGGTGCGGTCGACGTCGGACGTCGGACCTCGGACGTCGGACGTTTCCACGGCCTACGCATCGAGGGCCTCGGGCTGATGGTGCTGTATGTCGCGTGCGCGCTCGCCTTCCTGCGCGTCGCGCTGCCGGCGCAGGCCGGCGGGCCGATCCAGGCCAAGGGCGGACTGCTGACGCTGTCGCTGGCGCTGCTGTTCGCCGCGGCGGTGGCGGCGTGGCGGACCCC
>JACDEN010000552.1 GCA_013816415.1 Planctomycetota bacterium | reverse complement strand
CGGTCGGCCGGCGCGGCGCGCGCGTGATCGCTCACGGCGTCGCGCGGACCATCGCGTCCAGGATCGCCACTCCCGAGGACGTCGGATGTCTGAGCGCCTCGTTCTTCGCCGGCTCGCTGCGCGAGCAGCGCCAGGACGACTGGCGCACCACCCGGCCGCCGGCCGGCACCCGCAGCGACAGCGTCCTCAATTTTCCGTACGCCGAGCATGCGCTGTTCCCGACCGCCGACGCCCAGCGAGCGGCCGGCATACCGTGCAATGACTCCGGATACTCGACGTACTCGGTGCAATGGGACGGCTTCCTGGCGGTGCCGGTCGCCGGCACGCGCCTCCTGGCATTGACCAGCGACGGCTGCCGGGTGGCGATCGACCGCGACCGCGACGGCGTGCTCGCGCTCGGCGAATGGTCGCAGGATGCGTGGGGCGGCGGCCATGATCCGCCGCTGCTCGCCCGTCTCGGCGCGCCGCTCGCGGCCGGCGTCCATCCGCTGCGCATCCAATTCGAGCAGACCGGCAACCTCGGCGGGTTCTCGCTCATGTGGGACGATGCCTCGCACCGCGCGGGGATGTGCCAGGGGCGGCCGGTGGTGCCGAAGGAATTCCTCATCGGGACCGGCGCGCTCGAGATCGGCGGCGACCAGGCGATCCGGCTCGAGGGGACGCTCAGCGGAGCGTCCTGGCTGATCAAGAGCGGTCCGTCGGCGCTGACCATCGCGGGCGCCGATCTTCGCAGCGGATCGACGGTGGTGGCGGCGGGATCGCTGCATTGCGGGGCGGATCAGGTGCTACCGCCGCGGGCGCTGGTGGTGTCCGCGGGCGCGACGCTGGCTCTCGACGGGCATGGGCAGACCATCGGCACGTTGTCCGGAGCGGGCGCGATCGATCTCGGCGCCGCGGTGCTGTCGCTCGGCGCCGATGACCAGTCGGGAACCTTCGCCGGCGCGATCACCGGTTCCGGCGGCATCCGCAAGGTGGGCGCCGGGACGGCGCTCCTCGACGGCGCGTCGAGCTATACCGGACGCACCGATGTCTCGGGCGGCACGCTGCGCCGCGCCGACGGGACGATCGCGGTGCAGGTGCCGCTCACGGCTCCGATCACCACCATCGTCGCGCTGCCGACTCCGCCCGGCGACGAGCGAGTGGTCGACGCCTGGATCACCGTGCCGGCCGACGCGCCGCCCGACCTCGGTGTCGGCGCCTTCATCGTCGATCAGCATGGACGCTGGTTCCAGCGCATCGATCCCGAACGGTTGCCTCCTGGGCGCAGTCACCGCCGCTTCGATCTCGGCGCCACCCAGAACCTGTGTTCGCAGCCGGGGCTGGCGCTGTGGACCGCGCTGCAGGCCACAGTGGCGACGCGCGCCGGCCTGTTCTTCTGGTCGGCATCGGCCTCGCGCTGCGCGATCGGCATCGAAGGACGCGTGTCCGGCCAGGCGACCCCCGTCGCCGCGGACGTCGTGCCGATCGCGTCTACTCAGGTACCTACCGCGATCGTGCCGAGCGCGTCCACCGCGACCACGGCGAGCTCGCAGCCGCGGCTCTGCGAATGCGCATCGCCGCCCGGCCCCGCACATACCGGCGAGCGCTGGCAGGTGTCGGTGCTGCCGGCGCCGTTCCCGGGGAATCCCTACGACTCCGACGAGTTCGCGCTCGACGCGGTGATCACCGGGCCGGACCACGCCACCATCACGCTGCCGGGGTTCTTCGAGCAGCCGATGCGTTCATCCGACCGTGGCGATCGCGAAGACGTCGTCCCGGCCGGCGGCGGACATTTCACGGTCCGCTTCCGTCCGCGACTCCCCGGCCGCCACCAGGTGCGGCTGACCGCTCGCTGGAAGGGCGGCGGTAGCGTCGAGTCCGCGCTGCCTGATGTCGAGGTCGCGGGCGAGCCGTGGGACGGGTACGTCCACGTCGACCGCGCCGATCCGCGCTTCTTCTCGATCGGCGGCGGCGAGGGCACGCCTGGCGCCTTCTTCTGGCCGGTGGGGATCAGCCTGCGCTCGATCAACGACGTGCTCAGCCAGCGCTCGATGAAGACCAGGCTGACGCCGGAGCGCGGCACGCTCAGCTACGCAGCCTACCTCGAGCGCTTCGGACGCTCGGGTGGGACCGCCGCCGAGATCTGGATGTCGTCGTGGAATCTCGCGCTGGAATGGCGGGGCGACTGGGTCGGCTTCTACGGACCCGGGCGCTACAACCAGGACAACGCGTGGCGGCTGGACCGCATCCTCGACCTCGCGTGGCAAAACGGTGTGCGCATCAACCTGGTGCTGCACAACCACGGCCAGGCGTCCGATCGCGACGACCACGAGTGGAAGGACAATCCGTACAACCACGATCTCGGTGGGGTGCTGACCAGCCCTGGTCAGATATTCACCGACCGGCGCTCGCTCGCCGCGCAGGAGAAGCTACGGCGCTACATCATCGCACGCTACGCCGATCATCCCGCCGTCATGGGCTGGAAGCTGTGGACCGAGATCAATCTCACCGCCAGCAATCCGGTGGCGCTGCGCACCTGGCACGACCAGGCCTCGGCGCGCTGGCACCAGCTCGACGTCTACCAGCATCCGGTCACCACCCATTGGAGCATGGATTACCACGTCGCCGACCGCGCGATCATCGCGCTCACGGGCATCGACTACGTCTGCCTCGACGCCTACCACGACGAGGGTCATCCCCTGGCCTCGCTGTTGAAGGAGGGCATGTCGCCGTCGGGATTGGGCGGGATCGGCAAGCCGGTGCTGGTCAATGAATACGGCGCGAACTGGCAGGGGGGCTCGGATGCGTGGATGGCCGCCGACCACGCCTCGGGCGCCTGGCTCTCGCTGGTCACTGGATACGGCGGATCACCGATGATGTGGTGGTACGAATGGGTCGACCAGAAGGATCGGTGGGCGCCGTACGGCGCGATCGCGCGCTTCCTGGTCGGCGAAGATCTGCGCGGTTCCGACGCGCATGGCACCGCCTGCGAGGCCGCCAGCGCGGCCGGCGCATTGACCTGCCTGGGGTGGCAGCGTCCGGGACATCTGCTCGGCTACGTCATCGATCAGCAGTGGGGAGCGCATGGAACCCACGAC
>JACDEN010000079.1 GCA_013816415.1 Planctomycetota bacterium | reverse complement strand
TCACTCAATAGCGATCATGGTTCACGGGATCCCTTGAGGGAGGGTCGGGTCATACGTAGCATTTGTTTCGCTAGAGGAATCCGGGCATGAACGTGTATTTCTGTGACATCTGCGGTGTCCGGGTCACCGACGTCGACCTGCACAGCGGACACGGCATGCGTCGCCGGAACGATGTCATCTGCGCGACCTGTCTCGATCTCGGACACGGCAAGGACTGGATGCAGAAGGGCCAGGAACCGGCGCTCGCGTCGGTCGGGGCTGACTCCTCATCCGCTTCGGCATCGTCCTCCGGGTCAGCGGCGAGCGACCGCGGTCCAGCGATGCTCGACGTCGCCCGCGACCGCGCCCGCACCGTCGAAGAGGACGAACCCGGGCCGATCAAGCCGCTCGAACCGGTGGTCATGCGCGTCGAGCCACCGGTGCGCCTCGCACCGGGCGTCCCCGACCTCGATGACGACAATGCCACCGCCAAGGTTCCCGTCCTCGACCAGAATCTCGCCTCGACCGCCGCCGGATTCGCCGCACTCGGCATCTCGGCTGACGAGCGCCGCACCGGGGACGACGAGGACCTCGAGGAGACGCCCGTCCCGCAGAAGCCCGACGACACCGGCGCCGAACCGATCCTGCCCGCTGCGAGCGGGGTATCCCCATTCAATCCCGCGAGCGAGGATGCGGACCGCGAGAAGGAGGAGACCCGGATCCCGGGCACGCCGGATACCGAGGTCGCCCACAAAGGTTCTGACAACCTGCGCAAGTCGAGCGACCGCTACCCGAAGGCTGGCAAGAGCGGACGCTCCAAATCCGGGTCGGCCTCGCGGGTCGGAAAACCGGCCAAATCCGGGCACCGGGGCAAGCCCGGAAATCAGCAGCTGGTGATCATGAGTGCCGTCGGCGGCGTGCTCATCCTCATCATCGGCATCATCCTCATCGTGAACTCCGGGTCCGGCGGGAAGAAGACGCCCCAGAAGATCGTCGATGACCTGTCCAACCTCATCCGCACCGACGTCAAGGATGCGCGCACCTCGGCACAGGAGGCGATCAACAGCCACGATCCGGTCAAATTGCGATCCGCCCAGGCGAAGCTGCAGGCGCTCAATCAGCACGTCAATCAATTCAGCGATGCCGCCCAGAAGCTGCCCGGATGGGACGAGGGCGCGGTCGAGCGCTTCCTGGAAACGCAGATCCATTATCAGGACACCAAGACGCTGCTGCGCGTGGTGAACGACGAGCTCGCGAAACAGCACAGCAAGTGACCTCACTATGACCGCCCTGGCGCGTGGCGCCCGGGACGTCGCCTACCAGGCGCTCGCCGCGCTCGCTGACGGCCGCATCGACCGTCTCGACGAGCATCTCGACCGCCATGCTCCGGACGACGGTCGCGACGCCGGTTTGGCGCGCGAGCTCGCGCTCGGCGCCGTCCGCTACCAGCGCCTCTACGACCAGATCGCAGCGCGCTTCCTCAAGCCAGGACCGCAGCCGCCTCCGCTGCTGATCACCCTGCGCCTGGGCTGCCACCAGCTGTTCGCCCTCGACCGGGTGCCACCTCATGCGGCGGTGCACGAGACCGTGGAGGTGCTGCGAGCTACCGGACATCGCAAGCTGGTGCCGGTCGCGAACGCGGTCATGAGGCGATTGTCCGAATTGCGCCTGGAGACGCGCACCGGGGAAGGCCCGTTGGGGAGGATCTCCGCCGAGGATCAACCGACCAGCGCGGCGGTGCGTCACAGCATCCCCGACCTGCTGCTCGACGATCTGCGCGAGGCGCTGCCGGGAAGCGAGGACGACTCGCTCGCCGCGCTCAACATCCTGCCGCATCTGTGCACGCGGACGCGGCCGGGCCGGCCTCTGCCGGTCGGCGCCAGCATCCTCAAACGCGATGGCGTGCTGACCTGGTGGGACGATCCGCAGGAGGCGCTGCGTGGTCCGGTCGCTGATGGCGTGTGCGTGGTCCAGGACGCCGCCCAAGGCGAGGTGGTGCGGCTCAGCGCAGCGCGGCCTCTGGATCTCGTGCTGGATCTCTGTTCGGCTCCGGGCGGGAAGTCGGTCGCCCTGGCGGACCGCGGATGCCGCGTGATCGCGGCGGATCTGTCGATCGTCAAGCTGCGCGCCATGAAGGAACCACCGCTGCGCCTCGCGCAGGACGGACTCGTCCCCGCGCTCCTTCCCGCCTTCGACGTGGTGCTGGTCGATGCGCCGTGTTCGAACACCGGCGTCCTCGCGCGCCGTCCCGAGGCGCGCTGGCGCTACGACCGCACGAATCTCGCGTCGCTCGAACGCCTCCAGTACGGACTGATCCGCGCGGGAGCGTCGCTGGTCGCACCCGGAGGACGACTCGTCTACAGCACGTGCAGCCTCACCCGCCGCGAGAATCAGGGCATCGCCCACCGCCTCGACGGATGGCGTCTGCTCGGCGAACAGTCGACCTGGCCCGACGCATGGCGAGGCGGTGGATATGTTGCAGTCCTTGTCCGGTCCTGACGAGAGGCGGCTGGAGAGGGTCGGCCGCGAGGCGTCCGAGCGCGAAGCCTACGCGGAGGGGTACGAGGCGGTTCCCTAGTGGGAATTAGGAGGAGGCAACGCAGCCGCCGGCCCTCTCCTGCCGCATCTCGCTGACCGCCTTGCATTCACCTTGGTGACATTAAAGTCCGTGCTCACCTCGACTTCGGAGCAGAAAATGGCTACCCGCATCGCGATCAACGGCTTCGGACGCATCGGCCGGCTGGTCTTCCGCGCCCTCTACGCCCAAGGCAAGTTCGGCAAGGAGATCGAGGTGGTGGCGGTGGGCGACATCGTTCCGGCCGACAATCTGGCGTACCTCCTGAAGTACGATTCGGTGCAGGGCAAGTTCGAGGGTACGGTCGGCTCGAAGAAGTCCTCCGCGGACAAGCTCGAGGACGACGTGCTGCTCGTCGACGGCAAGGAGATCCACGTGGTCAGCGCCAAGTCGCCGGCCGAACTGCCCTGGGCCCAGTACAAAGTCGATGTGGTGATCGAATCGACCGGCCTCTTCACCGAGGCCGAGAAGGCCAAGGGCCACATCACCGCCGGTGCCAAGAAGGTCATCATCTCCGCTCCAGCGAAGGGCGAGGACATCACCATCGTGATGGGCGTGAACGACGACAAATACGATGCGAAGGCCCACAACATCATCTCGAACGCGAGCTGCACCACCAACTGCCTCGCTCCGCTGGTCCACGCGGTGCTCAAGGAAGGCTTCGGCCTGACCGAAGGCATCATGACCACCGTCCACAGCTACACCGCGACCCAGAAGACGGTCGACGGTCCGTCGAAGAAGGATTGGAAGGGCGGGCGCAGCGCGGCGACCAACATCATCCCCTCGACCACCGGCGCGGCCAAGGCCGTGGCGCTCGTGCTGCCCGAGGTGAAGGGGAAGCTCACCGGCATGGCCTTCCGCGTGCCCACGCCGACGGTCTCGGTCGTCGATCTGACCTTCAAGACCGCGAAGGCGACCTCGCTCAAGGAACTCAGCGCGGCGATCAAGCGGGCGAGCGAGACCTACCTCAAGGGCATCCTCGCCTACACCGACGAGGAGGTCGTCTCCAGCGATTTCATCCATGACGTGCGCTCGTCGATCTTCGACGCGGGCAGCTCCATCGAGTTGAATCCCAACTTCTTCAAACTCATCAGCTGGTACGACAACGAATGGGGTTACAGCAACCGTGTCGTGGATCTGCTGACCTTCATGATCAAGAAGGGCATCTAGGGCCGCTGCGCGGCCCGTTGGTGGTTGGTGGTTGGTGGTTGGTGGTTGGTGGTTGGTGGTTGGTGGTTGGTGGTCGACCACAAACCACAAACCACAAACCACAAACCACCAACCCATCTACCCCCGTGCCACCTTCCCTGCGCGGGGATAGTACCCGCTTCCCCGGGCGCTACATAGCAAACAGGACCGAGGCATGAAGCTGATCGTCTGCGAGAACCGCGAGGCCTCTGCCGATCTCATCGCCGGGATGCTGGTCACGGCGATCACCAAGAATCCGCGTCTGCGCCTCGGCCTCTCCGCGGGCCGCACCAGCCTGCTCGCCTACGAGGAACTCGCCTGCCGCTATCACGAGCAGGGGAAATTCAGCTTCGCCAAGGTCACCGCCTTCACCACCGACGAATACGTGGGCCTGCAGCCCGAGGATCGCCGCAGCACCCGCTCGATCATGAACGCGCATCTGTTCCGGCAGGTCGACATTCCGCGCGAGCAGACCTTCATCCCGCGCGGGGACGTGGAAAATGTCGAGGCGGAGTGCAAGGCGTTCGACCTGCTCATCGAGGCGCGCGGCGGACTCGATCTCGTCGTCCTCGGACTCGGCCACAACGGACACGTCGGGCTCAATGAACCGGGAAGCTCGCCGAAGAGCCGGACGCGCCTGGTCGATCTCACGCCGTCCACGCTCGCCGCGATCTCCGGAGGCGAGCGCTTCCGGAATCTCGACACCACGCCGTCGCGCGCGATCTCGATGGGCATGGCGACCATCCTCGAGGCCGCACGCGTGCTGCTCGTCGTCACCGGCGTGGGCAAGGCCGACGCGCTGCACCGCATGGTCGAAGGGCGGGTCGGCCCTGGAGTGCCGGCGAGCCTGTTGACCGGTCATCGCGATCTCACCGTGGTGGTCGATCGCGACGCCGCGTCGAAGCTGGAATCCAGGCACCTCGAGCGCGCGACATGAGCGGTAACCAGGGCAATCATCCTCTGCCGTCTCCGGCCGAGACCGGGCGCTTGCAGACCCCGAAGGCTCCCGAGGGTCCGAAGACCCTGGTCGACCTGGCGTCGTCGATCGGGCACCATTCCGAGCTGGTCGAGGCGTCGCGCATGGTCGCGAAACGCCATGACAATGTGCTCGGTCTGCTGCTGCGCGAGCTGACGCGCGAAGAGATCGCGGTCATGGAGGACCGCGGCTGCCGCGCGTCCGACTGGAAACAGGTGCAGGTCGCGCAGGATTTCGACTGCTTCCGGGTGCGGCGGACGCACTTCAAAGGCCCGTGCGTGCTCGGCCGATTCAGCGGCGAGATCGAGGTGACCACCGGACTGTCGCTCGCGACCGGGATCTACGACTGCACGCTGGTCGCCTGCCAGATCGGCAACGACTCGCTGCTCGAGAACGTGCGCTTCGCGGCCAACCTCATCATCGAACGCGAAGCGGTGCTGTTCGACGTCGGCTCGATCACCTGCTCGGGCTCGGCCTCGTTCGGATGCGGCCAGCTGCTGCCGCTCGCGTGCGAGACCGGCGGACGCGAGGTCCCGCTGTGGGCCGAAGGAACCATCGGCACGTTGGCGATGGCGGTGCGGCAGCGCCAGGATGTGGCGGGACAGACCGCGCTGCGCGAGGCGGTAGCGAAATACACCAAGGCCATCACCAGCCCGGTCGCCTGGGTGCGCCGGAAGGCGCGGGTCCTGCATTCCAACCGCGTCCGCGACGCTTACATCGGCATGGGCGCGGTGATCGACAACGCGCTCGATCTCTCGAACGCCACGGTGCTATCGAGCGTCGACGAGCCGACCCAGGTCACGGGCGGCGCAGCGGTGACCGATTCCGTGCTGCAGTGGGGGGTCGCCATCACCGGCAACGCCATCGTGCGCCGCAGCGCGATGCTCGAGCACAGCGCCGCCGACGAGCACGCCGCGGTCGAGAGCAGCGTGATCGGTCCCAACACCACGATCTCGAAGGGCGAGGTGACGGCCAGCCTGCTCGGTCCCTTCGTCGGCTTCCACCACCAGAGCCTGCTGATCGCGGCATTCTGGCCGGAAGGGAAGGGCAACATCGCCTATGGTGCGATGGTCGGATCGAACCATACGGGCCGGGCGCCGGACCAGGAGATATGGCCGGGCGAGGGCGCGTTCTTCGGCCTCGGCTGCGCGATCCGCTTCCCCACCGATTTCAGCGAGGCGCCGTATATCGTCGTCGGCATGGGCGTCAGCACGCTGCCGCAGAAGGTGCGCTTCCCGTTCAGCCTGATCACCGTGCCGGCCGAGGCGATCGAGGAATCCGAGCGCGTGCCGCGCGCGTACAACGAGCTGGTCCCCGCGTGGGGCCTCTACTCGAACGCATACGGCCTGGTGCGCAGCGAATTGAAATTCAGCCAGCGCGACCGCTCGCGCCGCCATGACATCGACTACAAGGTGCTGCGTCCGCACATCATGCGCTCGGTGCAGGAGGCCTACGACCGCCTGTCCGCGGTGAAGACCGTGAAGGCCGCGTACCTCGACACCGACATCGACGGCATCGGAAAGAATTTCGTGCGCGAGCGCACGCGCCAGAAGGCGATCCAGGTCTACGGCCAGGCGCTGACGAGATACGCGCTGCGTCTGCTGCTCAACGAGAAGGAGGGGAATCTTCAGATCCCCGGTTCCGCCGAGATCGCCCACGAACTCGCCGACCGCTTCCTGCCGCGGTCCGACTTCGACGCGCGCATGCGCCGCCTGGTCGAGATCGAACGCGACAACGCCCGTCTGGTGCAGGACAGCAAGCACCAGGACGACGAGCGCGGCGCGCGCGTGATTCCCGGATACGCCGACGCCCACACCTCGGCCGAACTCGACCGTTTCGTCCAGAGCGCCTGGGAACGCGTGCGCCGCACCGAGGAGCGCGTGGCGGCCGTCGGCGTCACAATCTGAATCCAGGTCCACCGCCGGAAGTGAAGCATCAAGCCCTGAGGTGATCGCCCTGCCAGGAGGTGATCGCCCGCTTGATCGCGTCGTTCGAGGCGAAGCCGCCGTCGAGCGTCCTGCGGATGAGCTCCGGAAGTTCAGCGTCCGAGGCGAAGCGCAGCGCGACCAGCTGTCCCGGCTGCAATTGGCCGATGCGAGCGGCGAGATCGGCGGGCAGCAGCTGCGCCAGGCGCAGGCGCATCTCGAGACGGATGATCCGGTCCTGCACCTTCAGCACCATGTCGCGGGCGGCGATGCCGAAGAGGAGCAGCGCGAGGGCGATGACCGCCTGCCACACCGTGCCCAACGCAGGCGCCCGCACGGTCATCACCACCGCCACGATGAGATTGATCAGGAGGAGGGGCAGCACCACCAGATGGATGATCGGGTGGAGGCGGCGGTGGTTGGCGTAGGATTGCGGCTGATCGCTCATGGTATGCTCCGTGCAGCATCGTGCCCGCATGGATGCCGCGGCCAAGCACCGGGAAATGCTGGTGGCGCGGATCGTCGCCATACCGTGGCGCCATGGTCAGATCGTCCGCGCTCCTTGTGCTCATCGCCCTGACGGCATCGAACTCCGCTCTGGCCGAGTCGGAGTCGAAGCTGTCTTTTGCTGACCTGCGCGTGCAGGCCGGCGTCGCCGACACCACCGGGCCGAGCGCGGCGATCACCCTGATGTGCGGCGACATCGGCAACGCCAATCAGCATGCGATCGACGTCAATGAGGACCTCGGCATCGTCCTCGGCGTCCGCGGGACCCTCCTGCGGACGGATATGACCGTCCTCGGCACCGACATCACGGAGCGCCTGGTCGGCGGGGAATTCCTGATCGGACTCGGAATCTATGCCGGGCCGCGCGATCACGTCGAACTGGCCGGCGGATACCATATCGGCGTCCTCGGCGCCTCCGGCGACAACCAGCATTTCCGGAAGAACGGCACCTACCGCGGGTTCGGCGGTGAGCTGGGATGGTACCATACCTGGAAGAGCCACCTCCAGTTCGGACTGCTCGCCGGCTATTCGGCCCGGACCGTCCGTGTCGACATCACGGACGGCTCGCGCGCGAGCGTGAACGTCAACGGGCTGGATGCCGCGATATCGCTCGGCTATCGCTTCTGAGGACGGCCTGGGGATTGCACCCGTGGGGCTGGGCTCATCCTCACCTGCGCAGCCGAGATGGAGCCACATGGGCGCAGCCCGCACAACCCCGCAGCCGGACGCTTCCGGGCGCTTCGGCCGCTACGGCGGCCGCTATGTTCCAGAGACGCTGATCCCGGCGTTGGACGAGATCACCGCCGCCTATGCCAAGGCTCGGCGCGACCGCGCCTTCCAGGCGCGCTTCACCGCCATCCTGCTCGACTATGTCGGCCGTCCGACTCCGCTGAGCTTCGCCGCCTCGCTCTCGAAGCGCTATGGCCGACGGATCTACCTCAAGCGGGAAGACCTCTGCCACACCGGCGCCCACAAGATCAACAACGCGATCGGACAGGGCCTGCTGGCGTTGAAGCTCGGCAAGAAGCGCATCATCGCCGAGACCGGCGCCGGCCAGCACGGGGTCGCGACCGCCACGGCGTGCGCGCTGCTCGGGTTGAAGTGCCACGTCTACATGGGCACCGAGGACATGCGCCGCCAGCAGTCGAACGTGTACCGCATGCGGCTGCTCGGCGCCGAGGTCATCGCCGTCGACAGCGGCACGCGCACGCTCAAGGATGCGGTCAACGAGGCCCTGCGCGATTGGGTGACCAACGTCGAGACCACGCACTACATCCTCGGCTCGGCGCTCGGCCCTCATCCGTATCCGATGATGGTCCGCGATTTCCAGAGCGTGATCGGCCGGGAGGCGCGCAAGCAGATCCTCAAGGTCGAAGGTCGGCTGCCCGACCTGCTGCTCGCGTGCGTCGGCGGGGGCTCGAATTCGATCGGCCTGTTCCATCCTTTCCTCAGGGACGCAAAGGTGCGCTTCGTCGGCGCCGAGGCCGGCGGCATCGGCGCGAAGCTGGGTGAGCACGCCGCGCGTTTCGACGGCGGCAGCTACGGGATCTTCCAGGGCATGGCGAGTTACGTCCTGCAGAACGCTGACGGCCAGGTCGTCGGCACCCACTCGGTGAGCGCCGGCCTCGACTACGCGTCGATCGGTCCTGAACATGCCTGGCTGCGCGACCTTAAGCGTGCCGAGTATCGGCGCTGCAGCGATGCGCAGGCGCTCAAGGGCTTTCATTTGCTCGCCGAGAGCGAAGGCATCATTCCTGCCCTGGAGTCGGCGCATGCTATCGGCGCGCTTGGCGAGATTTGCGCCACGCTGAAGAAGCATGCTGTCAT
>JACDEN010000551.1 GCA_013816415.1 Planctomycetota bacterium | reverse complement strand
GGCGAGGTCACCGTCATCGGCGGCCGATCGCGGCTGCGCGCACCGAGCGCGCCGCTCTTTGTCGGCAACAGCGGAACCACGGTGCGGTTCCTGTCGGCGCTCGCCGTGCTCGTGCCCGGGAGGACCACCCTCGTCGGCGACGAGCACATGGCCAAGCGGCCGATCGCGGATCTCGTCGCGGGCCTGCGTCAGCTCGGTGTCGAGGTCGAATGCGCGACCGGCTGTCCGCCGCTCACCATCGTCGGCGGCCGCCTGCCCGCAGGCAGCGTCACCATGCGCGGCGACCGCTCGAGCCAGTACTTCTCGGCGTTGCTGCTGGTCGCGGGCCTGGCCGAGGGCGAGCTCACCGTCCGCGTCGAGGGCGATCTGGTGAGTCGTCCCTATGTCGACATGACCTGCCGCATGATCGGCGAATTCGGCGGCGCGATCGACTGCGACTCCGGCGCCTTCATCGCTCGCGGCACCGTTGGTTATCGGGCGCGTCGCTACCGCATCGAACCGGACGCCTCCGCCGCGAGCTATCCCTTCGCCCTGGCCGCGGCCGGCGGCCACCGCCTCGAGGTCGCAGGTCTGGCGGCCGAGACCCTCCAGGGCGACTTCGCCTTCGTCGACGTGCTGCGCGCGATCGGCGCGCGGGTCGAGCGGACCGCGCTGGGCACGGCGGTCGCGGGCACCGGATCGCTCGACGGCATCGACGTCGACATGCACCATATCAGCGACACCGTGATGTCGCTGGCTGCGATCGCTCCGCTGTGTGCGGCGCCGGTGACCATCCGCAACGTCGCCAACATCCGAATCAAGGAGTGCGACCGGCTCGCCGCCACGATGTCCGAGCTCGGGCGGCTCGGCGTGCGGGTCGAGAGCGGCGAGGACTGGCTGCGCATCCACCCCGGCCCCCTGCGGCCGGCCGAGATCGATTGCCACGGCGATCACCGCATCGCCATGAGCTTCGCGGTGCTCGGTGCCTGCGCTGGCGGCGTGATCATTTCAGATCCCGACTGCACCGCGAAGACGTATCCCGGTTTCTGGAACGATCTCGCCGCATGCTACCCCGACAAGCCATGGTGACCCTGGTGGCGGCGCGATGAGGATCATCGCCGGGATCTGGAAGGGGCGGCGGCTGATCGCGCCGCCGGGTCTGGCGACCAGACCGCTGCCAGACCGCATCAAGCAGTCGCTCTTCGATTGGCTCGGCCAGGACCTCAGCGGCCGGACGGTTGCGGACGTGTGCGCAGGCTCGGGCTCCTTCGGAATCGAGGCGGCGAGCCGCGGCGCCGACATCGTGCATCTGATCGAGCCCGGCACGCATGCCCAGTCGGTGCTGCGCGCGAATTGTTCGGCGCTCGGCAATCCGAAAGCGCTGGTCGTGCATCCGCGCCCGTTCCAGAGCGTGCTGCCGACCGTGCGCGGCCTCGACCTGATCTTCTGCGATCCGCCGTTCCCCTGGTTCCAGCAGGAGCCGCAGACCATCCTCGACCTGCTCACGCTCGCGAAAGGCGCGGGGGTCCGCGGCGGTTCGGTGCTGATCCGCGGCGAGCGTGGTCAGGATCTGCCGACGCTCCCGCAGGGACTGCGCCACGAGGAGCGGCGACTCTACGGCCGCAGCTGGGTGTCGCGGCTGTCAGTCGGCGGCTGATCGTCCCCGCCGACCGGAGCGCTCCCGGACGCAGCCGTCCGCGGTCTGCGCAGCCAACCGGTGCCGGTGAAGAGCAGGTAGGCGCCGCCACCGAGAGCGACCACGGATGCCAGACGCAGCGCGGCGATGCCCGAGCCGCGACCCTCGGGCTGCGGCCACCAGTGCAGGAATCCGATCACCACCGCGCCCATGGCCACCGCGGCGATCGTCGGCCTGATGATCCCGGACAACTCGATGACCACTCCCGCGCCGAGACGCTTCAGCAGCACGACATAGACCAGGCATCCGACCAAACTCGAGATCGCGGTCGCGAGCGCGAGGCCGGCCTCGCGCAGGGGCGTTCGCACCAGCACCAGGTTCAGCGCGAGATTCAGCGCGACCATGCCCAGGCTGACGATCATCGGCGTGCGCTGATCGCGGCGCGCGTGGAACCCGCGCACCATCAGCTTGGAGAGCGTGATCGGCACCAGGGCCAGCGCGAGCATCTGGGTGACCAGGATGGTACGCGCGACGCCGTCGGCGCTGAACGATCCGGTCTGATAGATCGTGCGCACCAGCGGCTCGGCAGCGACCAGCAGGCCGACCGCTGACGGCAGCAGCCAGAACGACTGCAGCCGCGACGCCTCGCGGATGCCGACGCCGGTGGCCGGCCACCCCTCGCCGGCGCGGCGCGCCAACTCGGGATACGCCGCGGTGGTGATGCCGTGTCCGATCAGCGCCATGGGGAACTGCAGCAGGCGGTTGCCGAAATACAGGAAAGACACCGCTCCGGCGCCGGGAATGAATGCCATGGCGATCACGCTGTCGAGCAGCGCGTTGATCTGGTAGACGCTCGATGCGACGACCGCGGGTATCAGTGCCGAGCGCATCTCGCGCAGCTCCGGAGTCGACGCGACCGTCACCGGCGGGACGCCGCCGGTGCGGTTGAGCGCCCAGGCGTGCATCAGCACCTGCAGGATGCCGGCGGCGAGCACCGCGTACGGCAGCACCCAGGCCTCCTGCTCGGGCTCCATCCACACCGTGGCGATCAGGCACACGTTGAGCACCACCGGCGCAGCGGCCGGAACCCAGAAATGGCGCCGGCCATTGAGCATGCCCGCCATCACCGCGACGATGCAGATGAAGATGAGGAACGGGATCTGCGGCAGCGCCATCGCCGCGACGACCACCGGCTTGCCCGCGCCGAAGAGCAGCAGTCCGGAAGCAACCGCCAGACCCACGCCGGCGAGGAGCGACAACCCGATCGCCATGCGCGTGAGCACCGCGCCGGCGAAACGCTCGGCGGCGGCCGGATCGCGTTCGCGCTGCTGCACATAGCGCGGGATGAACGCCGCCGACAGCGCTCCCTCGCCGAACAGGTTGCGCAGCAGGTTCGGCACCGCGAACGCGACCAGGAAGGCGTCGAGGATCAGCGACCCCCCGAGCGTTCCCGCCCACAGCCGATCCCGCACCAGCC
>JACDEN010000078.1 GCA_013816415.1 Planctomycetota bacterium | reverse complement strand
CGACGAACGCGACGCCGCGCTGGGCGCAGAAATCCGCGAGCCAATTCTTCCGCGGCCAGATCGGGATCGCATCCCACAGCAGGCGGATCGACTCGTTCGGCACCGCGGCGTGGCCGACCGCGACGCGCGCGTCGAGCTCGGCGAGCAGGCGCCGATAATAATCGGTGGCCGTGGCGGTCCCGCGCGCGACCACGATCGGCGCCATCGCGGCGAAGGCGTCGAGGTTGGTCCACGGCGCCGGACGCCGCTTCGCGCGCTCGAGGCACTGCTGCCAGAGACGGTTCGCCTCCGCCGACTCGGCGACCACGCGCGCGAGCTCCGACGGATCGAGACGCAGTCCGAGGCGATGCGAGATGTCGTCGACATGGGCGAGGATCTGCGCCTTGAAGCCGGCGAGCTCGTCGGCGGTGTGGTGCTCGGCGCGCGTCAGCGGGGGGGCCTTGAGCACGTAATGCGGGATGTCGCGCGCGTCGGCGCCGAGTCCGCGGAAATGCCGCTGCACCTCGTCGCCCCAGCGTGCGACCACCGCGCATTGGCTGTCGCAGGCGTAGAACAGGTCCGGCGGTGGCAGGCCGCCGATCGGCGACGGACGACCTCCCGCGAGCGCTCCGAGGTCGGCGAGCGCGTAGCTGCACAGACGCGGACTCGCGTAGCCCGCTCCTTCCGCCGCGCTGATCGCGGAACGCGCATACGGCTGGTCGGGATCGCGCGTCTCCGACAGCGCTCCCATCATCGCCGCATGGTTCTCGGGATAGACCGGGATGATGCCCATCGCCAGCAGCACCTCGGCCGGCGCGAAGGCCGAGCACCACGCGACCGGCTTCCCCGACGCCCGCACCTGATCGTACCAGGCGAAGATGTCGAAGGCGGTCTGCAGCCGGGGCGGCCGCGCGGGCCGGCGCCCGGGATCGGGAGTTGTCGTGCTGGAAGCCATCCGTCCGTTCACGGTAGCGGGAATTCAGCCCTTGGCGAGTCGGGCCTGCGCTCTTCAATGGCGCCATGGCCACCGAAACCCGCACTCCGTACGCCCTCGTCACCGGCGCCAGCCGCGGCATCGGCGCCGCCATCGCCGCCCGCCTGGCGCGCGACGGCTTCGACGTGCTGATGAACTTCCGCTCGAACACCGCGGCGGCCGAGACGGTGGCGGCGCAGGTCCGCGCGCACGGCCGTCAGGCCTGGCTCGAGCCCTTCGACGTCACCGACCGCGTGGCCGCGAAGACGGTGATCGAACGCATGCTCGCCGAACGCGGGTCCCCGGACGTGGTCATCGTCAATGCGGGCATCACCCGCGACGGCCTGCTGGCGTGGATGGCCGACGAGGAATGGGACGCGGTCCTGCACACCAGCCTCGGCGGCTTCTACAACATCGTGCGTCCGCTGATCGGCGCGATGCTCAAGGCGCGGCTCGGCCGCATCGTCACCATCGCCTCGGTCA
Organism: Planctomycetota bacterium; assembly: GCA_013816415.1. GTDB lineage: Bacteria > Planctomycetota > UBA11346 > UBA11346 > UBA11346 > JACCZE01. The sequence goes on along the minus strand of JACDEN010000078.1, from coordinate 7,630 downwards.
GCGGCCAGATGGGAAACCCCGGCCAGGTGAATTATTCCGCCGCGAAAGGCGGACTGATCGCCGCGACCAAGGCCCTCGCGCGCGAGATCGCCAAGCGCGGCGTCACCGCCAACGTCGTCTCACCGGGCCTGATCGATACCGAGATGACCAAGGGCCTGCCGCTCGAGCAGATGCTGCAGGCGGTGCCGGCGGGACGCCTCGGAACGGTGGTCGAGGTCGCGGCGGCGGTGTCGTATCTGTGTTCGGCGGATGCGGGGTATGTGACGGGGCATGTGTTGGCGGTGAATGGGGGGCTTTACACGTAGGAAAGTTCGGGGTCAGTCGGATGGTCCGGGGTCCGGAGTCCGGGTCGACAGCCGACATACAAACGAACACGGCAGTGTTGCTGTTTGAAGTCCGACCCCGGACCCCGGACCAGTTTAAATTGACAGCGCCCGCCTTGCCCGAGCCTGAACCCCATGAGTTCGTTCTTCAAACCGTCTCTGAACTGGCTGCTGGTTTTCCTGCCAATCGCGGCGTACCAGGAATACATGCCGGCGTCGTACGGAGGGCGCCACGAGACCTGGATCTTCATCGCCTCGTGTCTCGCGATCATTCCGGCGGCGGGATGGATGGGCAATGCGACCGAGCATCTCGCGGAACGGACCGGCGAAGGCGTCGGCGGCCTGCTCAATGCGACCTTCGGGAACGCCGCCGAGCTGATCATCGCGCTGGTCGCGATGCATGCCGGGCTGTACGAAGTCGTGAAGGCGTCGATCACCGGCTCGATCATCGGCAATCTGCTGCTGGTGCTCGGCGGGGCCTGCCTCGCAGGCGGACTCAAGCATCCGAAACTCACCTTCAACGCCCAGGCCGCCAGCTCCTACTGCTCGATGCTGTTCCTCGCCGCGGCCGCGCTGGTCGCTCCGGCCATGTTCCATTATCTCGGCGGCTCGGGCGTGCAGCAGCGCGAGCAGAGCCTGAGCCTGGTCATCTCGATCGTGCTCATCGTCACCTACGGATGCAGCCTGCTGTTCTCGCTGCATACCCACCGCCAGTTGTTCACTGGCTCGTCGGGCGAGGCGGCGGAAGTCGATGACGGGGACGGACCCGAGCACACCTGGAGTCTCAAGAAATCCCTCGGGGTGCTCGCGATCGCCACCGTGATCCTGTCGGTGACCGCGGAGTGGATGGTCGGCTCGGTCACGCACGCCGCGCAATCCTTCGGCATGACCAATGTGTTCGTCGGCATCATCATCGTGGCCATCGTCGGCAACGCGGCCGAGCACTCGACCGCGCTGATGATGGCGCTGAAGAAGCGCATGGACCTGGCGGTCGGCATCGCCATCGGCTCAAGCATCCAGATCTCGCTGTTCGTCGCCCCGGTGCTGGTATTCGCCAGCTACTTCCTCGGACCCGCTGCCCAGGGACCGATGGACCTGGTGTTCACCACCGCCGAGGTCCTCGCCATCGTGCTCGCGGTGCTGGTCACCGAGCAGGTGGTCAGCGACGGCGAGACCAACTGGCTCGAAGGCGTGCAGCTGCTGTCGGTCTACATCATCATCGGACTGGTGTTCTATTTCCTGCCCGGCGAGGCCCAGGCCCCCATGGTGCACGCCACGGAATAGCATCACCGTGGACTCGACCGCTCAGGTCCTACGCTCACGCTCATGGTCTCCCAATCGTCGACGATGGTGCCGCTGGGGACTCCGGCGCCGGACTTCTCGTTGCCTGAAGTCGGTGGCGGCACGGTCCGCCTGCAGGATCTCGCCGCCGCGCCCGCGCTGCTGGTGGTGTTCCTGTGCAACCACTGTCCTTATGTGAGGCATATCCGTTCCGCGCTCGCCCAGTTCGGCCGCGACTATGCTGTCCAAGGGCTGGCGATGGTCGGCATCAGCAGCAACGACCCGGAGCGCTATCCCGATGACGGTTTCGCGGCGATGAAACTGGAAAAAAGCTCGGCCGGCTATCCCTTCCCCTACTGCTTCGATGCCGACCAGGCCCTCGCCAAGGCCTATCGGGCGGCGTGCACGCCGGACTTCTTCCTCTTCGACCGCGGCCGGCGGCTGTATTACCGCGGACAGTTCGACGACTCGCTGCCGAGGAATGCCCTTCCAGTCACCGGCCGCGATCTGCGCACGGCTCTCGACCGGTGCCTGGCCAATGATCCGCCGCCCGTGGACCAGCGGCCGAGCATGGGCTGCAACATCAAATGGAAGCCAGGCGCGGAACCGCCGTGGTTCCCGGTGGCAAGGTGAGCGGCCCGCCAAATGGCTCGAGCCGAGAAGGAACCGAGCTGTGGATCGTCCGCCACGCGGAGAGCGACGGCAATCGCGACGGCATCGTCACCGGCCAATTCGACGTCGCGCTGACCCCGAACGGCCACCTGCAGGCGAAACGTCTGGGCAGGCGTCTCACCGGCATGGCCTTCGATGCGCTCTACACCAGCGATCTGCAGCGCGCGACGGCCACCGCCGGCTACGCCGCCGCTGCGACCGGACTCGAGCCACAGAGCGATCCGCGCCTGCGTGAACTCGATGCCGGCACCTGGACCGGGCTGAAAAGCACGGACATCGCCGTGCGCTTCGCCGATGAATGGCTGGCCTGGCAGAAGCGCGACCCCGACATGCGCCGCGGCGGCGGGATCGGCGAATCCTACAACATGGGCGCGACGCGTATCACCGCGGTGCTGACCGAACTCGCGGAGCGCCATGCCGGCGGTCGCGTGCTGGTGATCGCGCATGGCGGCGTCATGGGGCTCTATCTCGCGCGGATGATGGGCCTCGACCTCTCGCATACCTGGCACCTGGTGGTGTCGAACACCGGCATCGTCCGGGTCCGTCCCTTCGAGCTCGCCGTCAACAGCGAGCCGAAGCGCTATGGGCACATCGTCTCGGTCAACGATCTCGCTCACCTCGATGGGGACAGCGGGCGGCCCGACCATTCGTGACGTCCCTCACTTCTGGGACAGCGTATAGATGTGTCCATCGAGCAGCGACGTGAAGAAGATCTCGCCGGCGCGATCCTCACCGAAGGACGAGATCGCGCGTCCGACCGCGAGTTCGCGGTTGGTCGCCAGCTTGCCCTGGGCGACGGTCGCGCCCCAGATGCGTCCGCTCGCGTAATCGCCGAAGATGTAGGTGCCGACCAGCTCGGGGTGTTGCTTGCCGCGATAGACGTAGCCGCCGGTCACCGATTGGCCGGCGTCGCGTCCATAGTCGAGAATGGGATCGATCGCACCGCGCGCCGGCACATCGGACCTGAAGGGCTGTCTGCCCTCGCGCGCGTTCCAGCCGTAGTTGCCGCCGCGGGTGATGATGTCCACCTCCTCGTGCTTGTCCTGGCCGACGTCGCCCGCCCACAGGTCGCCGGTGGCGCGGTCGACGCTCATGCGCCAGACATTGCGCAGCCCATAGGCCCAGATCTCCGGGCGCGCGCCGGTGATGCCGACGAACGGATTGTCCTTGGGGATGCCGTACGGCCTGCCGGCGTCCGCATGGTCGACGTCGATGCGGATGATCTTGGCGAGCAGGGTATTGAGGTTCTGACCGTTGCCGTGCGGATCACCACCAGCGCCGCCGTCGCCGAGACTGAGATAAAGGAGCCCAGCTCGGTCGAACAACAGGGTCCCGCCGTTGTGGTTGGCATACGGCTGGTCGACCTCGAGCAGGATGGTCTCGCTCGCGCGATCGAAGGCGGCGGGATCCTTGGCGTCGGCGCGGAAGCTCGACAGGCGGGTGCGCCGTGGCTTGTCCACGCAGTAGTAGACGAAGACGCGGTGGTCGGTGGCGTACGACGGATGGAAGGCCATCGCCAGCATCCCCTCCTCGTTGCCGGCCGAATTCACCGCGTCGCGCAGATCGAGGGCCAGGGACGCCGTCGGCGTCTTCTCCTGCTGGTGGAAAGAGCGGATGCGTCCCGCCTGCTCGATCACGTAGAGCGAATCGGACGCGTCCGGCGGATAGGCGAGGCAGAGCGGCTTGGCAAACGTGAGCCCGGGCCACGGCGACACCGGCTGGTACGGATCGTCCGCCGCGTGGGCGACGGCCGGCAGCAGCAGGACCGCGAGCAGGACGGCATTCCTCATGGGGTCATGGTACCACGCCGGGGCCCTGCGCCACGGGCCGCCGCCCCTGGAACTGGCGTGGATGCCCGGTATTCCCTCTGACGTGGACGCGTCTCCCGCTTCGCCTTTCCATGCCGCCGATTGGCTGGTGCTCGCCGCATATTTCGGCGTCCTCGTCCTCACCGGCGTGCTGGTGTCGCGCAAACCAGCGAGCGCCGACGCCTACTTCGTCGGCGAACGCCAGATGCCGGCCTGGGCGGTCGCGCTGTCGGTGCTCGCCACCGCGCTGTCGGCGGCGACCTTCCTCGGCGCGCCGCAGCAGTCGTTCTCGGGCGACCTCACCTACCTCTCCGCCAACATCGGCGGGATCCTCGCCGTGCTGGTGGTCGGCTGGTTCTTCATCCCGGTGTTCTACCGCTACCGCGTGGTCACCGTCTACGAGCTGCTCGGGCGCCGCTTCGGCACCGCGGCGAAGATGGCGGCGAGCTGGACCTTCGTCATCGGCCGGGTGTTCGCCAACGGCTCGCGCCTATTCATCGCGGCTGCGCCGGCGGCCCTGCTGCTTTTCGGCGACACCGGCCTGGACCATCCCGAGCACCTGTACCTGGCGATCGTCGCGGTGACCGTCGTCGGCATCATCTACACGCTGGTCGGCGGCATCTCGAGCATCATCTGGACCGACGTCATCCAGATCGTGGTGCTGCTCGGCGCCACGCTCGCCGCCGCCGCGCTGCTCCTGCACCGCATTCCGGTGCCTGTGGGCGAGATGGTCTCGACCCTGGCCGCGACGCCGTTCAAGGACCACTCCAAGCTGACCGTGCTGAGTTTCAGCCTGTCGCCCGGCGCGTCGTTCACCGTCTTCACCGCGGTCATCGGCTGGACGCTGTTCAATCTCGCGGCGTACGGGACCGACCAGGATCTCGCGCAGCGCATGCTCACCTGCAAGGACGCCGTCCGTGGTGGACGCTCCGCCCTGTTCGCGATCCTGATGGGCATACCGGTGACGATGCTGTTCATGGTCATCGGGCTGCTCTTGTATCTGTACTACCGGCGGCCGGACGTGATGGGCGCCTCGGCGCCGACCTACCCGGTCAAGGATGCGGAGGTCTTCCTGTCGTTCATCCACCACGAGATGCCGAGCGGCCTGCGCGGACTGATGATGGCCGGACTGTTCTCGGTCGCGTTCGCCAGCCTGCTGTCCGCGCTCAACGCCATGGCGTCGGCCTTCGTCAACGATTTCTACCGCCCGATCTGGAAGACCATGCCGGACCGCCACTACCTGCTGGTGGGACGGCTGGCGGTGGTCGGCTGGGGCGTGGTGCTGGCGCTGTTCGCCTGCGGCTGCGTGTCCTGGAAGAACGCCAACCACGAGACGCTGATCGAATTCGCGCTCGGCGTCATGACCTTCGCCTACTCGGGGTTGCTGGCCGTCTTCCTCACCGCGCTGTTCACGCGGCGCGGTACCGCCTTCTCGGTGATCGCGGCACTGGTCACCGGCTTCGCGGTGACCTGGCTGCTGCAGCCGCCGGTGTGGCACGATCTGACGTGCTGGCTCTTCCCGGACCTGGGTACGCACCGCGGCTGGCACGGCCTGGTGCTCGCCTCGCCCTGGCGGCTGCTCATCGCGACCGGCGCCGCATTCGCGGTCAGCTGCTCGGCCGCATCGCCGGCAAGCTCCGAAGCGATCAGCGGAGAGCCCGCGCCATGAATCCGCTTTCCGATCTGCCGCCGATCCTGCTTCCGGTGCCGAAGGCGCTGCTGCTGCTCGGGGAATGGCGCGAGGTCCCTGACGCCTTCGGCATCCACGGCCATCCGGATTACCTGCCGTCGGTGCGGCGCGTGCTCGGCGAGCGTGCCGGCGACGATCATGGCGAGGTGTCGAAGCAGGTGATCTGCGGCGTCGCCATCGAGCCGCTGAAGAATCCCGAAGGCTACCGCCTGACCATCTCGCCATCGCGGATCCTGATCGAGGCCGACGACGCGCGCGGCGCGGCCAATGCGGCGCGCACGCTGATGCAGATGCTCCGGCAGTACGGCCGGCGGCTGCCGTGCGCCCGCGTCCAGGACCGGCCGGCATTCGCCGTACGCGGCGTCATGCTCGACGTCTCGCGCGACCGCGTGCCGACCATGGAGCACCTGCTCGCGACCATCGATCTGCTCGCGTCGCTGAAGATCAACCACCTGCAGCTGTACACCGAGCACACCTTCGCCTACCGCGGCCACGACGATGCCTGGCGAGGCTGGTCGCCGATCACTCCCGACGAGGTGGTCGCGGTCGATGCGCACTGCCGTGAGCGCGGCATCGAACTCGCGGCCAACCAGAACTGCTTCGGCCACCTGCACCACTGGTTCGAGCATCCGCGCTACGCCCCGCTCGCCGAGATCCAGGGCCAGGACACGGTGTGGGATTTCGCCGGCTTTCCGCAGACCGGGCCCTTCAGCCTCTGCCCCTCCGACCCGGGATCGATCGCGCTGATCGCCGATCTGCTCGCGCAGCTCGCGCCGGCGTTCTCCAGTCCACTGATCAATATCGGCTGCGATGAGACCTACGATCTCGGACAGGGCCGCTCGAAGGCGGAGGTCGAGCGGCGTGGCCGCATCGACGTCTACCTGGCGTTCATCGACCAAGTGTGCGCGGTCGCGCGCACACTCGGCAAGCGCCCGATGTTCTGGGCCGACATCGTCCTGCACCATCCCGCGGCGCTGCAGCGCCTGCCCGAGGACCTGATTGGCTTGGCCTGGGATTACGAGCCCACGGCGCGCTTCGATCGCTGGTGCGCGCAGTTCCACCAGGCCGGCCGCGAGGTCTGGGTGTGCCCCGGCACCAGCGCCTGGCGCAGCATCGTCGGCCGCACAACGCCGCGGCGCGCCAATCTGCTCGAGGCGGCGCGTGCTGGCATCGCGGGCGGCGCGCGCGGCTTCCTGGTCACCAACTGGGGCGACGCGGGCCATCGCCAGCAGTGGCCGATCGAGCTGAACGCGCTCGCCGAAGCGGCGCATCGCGGGTGGAGCGGCGAAGCCGCCTATGATGCGCGCGCCGCCTCGCTGCACGCGTTCGGCGACGACAGCCTCGCGCTTGGACCATGGCTCGACGAGCTCGGAGACGTCGATGCGCCGCTGCGCCTGCTCGGCGGATCCGCTGGCCCCGATGGCGTGCAGAGACCGATGGGCAACCGCTCGGCGCTCTTCCATGACCTGCATCTGCGCTGGGACGAGCCCTGGATCGGTTCACCGCAGGAATGGCAGGACGTCGAGGATCGCCTTGCCCGGCTGTTCGACCGCGCGCCGCTCGACATCGATCCGCGTCTGACCGCCGAGATCATGCACACGCTCGAGGAGGCGTCGAAGACCGCGCGCCGCGCGGTGCTGCGCCGGAAGTCCCCCCTCGATCCGGGCTGGCGCCGCACCCTCGCCGACTCGTTCCGCCGCCTGACCGTGCGCCACCGTGAGCTATGGCTGGTGCGCTCGCGCCCTGGCGGCCTGGATGCGAGCGCTGCGCACTACGAGCGGATCATCGCCGATCTGGAGCGCCCGTGAAGGTCCGCCTCGGACGGCGCAAGCCCTCGGCCGCGGCCGCCCGACCGC
>JACDEN010000550.1 GCA_013816415.1 Planctomycetota bacterium | reverse complement strand
GCACCAAGCGGTATGGCGTGGTCTGCTCGGGGCGGTGGCGCTATTAGTAGGTCGGGGCGCCATCGAGTAGTGCGGCCTACCTTGTGCTGCCCGGCGCGCGGCGCTCGCAGGGTGATGCCAACGCCATGCTGCCGGCCCACAGGCCAGTGGTGGCACCAAGGGAAATAGGCCAAGCCAGCCGAGTTGCCGTAAAGCTGCCCGTCACCACCGGCAGCAAGTGGCCTATTCTGTTGAAAAACTAGGCATCTTTCTCGCTTGGCTTTGAGCCCATCGCAACGATGGGAGTGCCGGGATGATGGGTCAGCGCGGTGCCAACCAAGACAGACTCTTCTACTCCTTTAATCTCGACGATTACGTCCCGCGCAATCACTTGCTGCGTGGCATCGATCGCTTCTTCGACCTCGGTGAAATGCGTGCCCACCTTGCGCCTTTCTACAGCCACACAGGGCGGCCGTCGATAGACCCTGAGCTGATGATGCGCATGTTGATCGTCGGCTACTGCTTCGGTATCCGCTCGGAACGCCGGCTGTGCGAAGAGGTCCATCTGAATCTGGCATATCGCTGGTTCTGCCGACTTGATCTCGAAGACGCAGTGCCGGACCACTCGACCTTCTCCAAGAACCGGCACGGTCGCTTCCGCGAGAGCGACGCCTTCCGCTATATGTTCGAGAGCGTGCTGCGCCGATGCATGAGCGAAGGCCTCGTTCGCGGGGAAGGCTTCGCGATTGATGCCAGCGTCATCAAGGCTGACGCCAGCCGAGCGCGCGGTGTTCCTGGCTCCGAGACCACGGACTGGCGCAAGGAGGCAGGAACGAGCCGAGCCATGCGAGAGTACCTCGACGCGCTCGAAGAGTTCAACCCGACGGGTGACGACGACGCAGAGCCACCAGCGCCGCCTGCGCCGGGCAAGAACGTCTCGCTGACTGATCCGGCAGCGCGTTGGACCGCTGCACCGGGCGGGCCAGCCTTCTACGCTTATTCGACCAACTACCTGATCGATCTGGACGCCGGGATCATCGTGGATGTCGAAGCCACGCCGGCGCACCGCACGCAGGAGGTCGAATCAACCAAGACGATGGTCAACCGCGTCGAACAGCGCTTCGGCATGAAGCCTGATCGTCTGGTGGGCGACACGGCCTACGGCACCGCACCCATGCTCGAGTGGATGGTGCAAGACAAGGGGATCGCCCCACATGTGCCCGTGTGGGACAGGAGTGAACGCAAAGACGGCACGCTGTCGAGCAGCGAGTTCAGCTGGGATGAGCAAGCCAACGAATACCGCTGCCCGCAAGGACATGCGCTCCTGAGCGATCGACGCCAGTTCACGCAGCCGCGTGATCGCATCACCAAGGCCGGCACGATCCTGTACAGCGCCAGCCAACACGACTGCACCGGATGCCCGATGAAGCAACAGTGCTGCCCGAACATGCCCAACCGCAGAATCATGCGTAGCGTGCACGAGCGCTCAAGGGAAGTCGCGCGCGCGATTGCCGACACGCCGCAATATAAGCAGTCGCGACGTGATCGAAAGAAGGTCGAGATGCTGTTCGCACATCTCAAACGCATCCTCAAACTGGATCGGCTGCGCCTGAGAGGACTGACCGGCGCGCATGACGAGTTCCTGTTGGCCGCGACCGCCCAGAACCTGCGAAGAATGGCCAAGAGGTTGTTCGAAGGACAGCAAAACACGGCCGCGATCCTAGCCTGAAGAGGCGGCGGAACCTCGCGACTACAACGATCAGCGTGCCCCTGGCCTCATCACCATCAGCTCATCGGAAGCACCACCCTGAAACTCGTTCGCAAATCGAGTTTTTCAACGGAATAGGCCAGTTCCGGTCGCTCAAGGTCCGCGAGAGATCGCGGCGCCAATGACCGGTCCCAAGGTACAGCAGACGTAGCTCGACGTCCGCGCGCGGTGACGAAATCTCGACATCGGTCGGTCATCAACTCGCGACGCCAACAAGCATCAAAGGCCGTTCGAAAGTCACGTCTTCAACGGAGCGAAGTGGCGCTGCCGATGCCGTGCTGACAGCGGTGCCGATGTTGCTGCGCGTCCTGGCGCGCCTGCTCGGCATGGGCGTCGGGCCCACGTGCGCTCGCCGGCGGCGTTAGCCGGCGTCAACAGGGGAGTAGCGGGACGCGGTTTGGGAAATATGTTCGGCGGCCCCGTCGCGATCGCGGCGTCGTGACACGGGATGCCGACGGCGGAAGCTGCCGTATACCCTGAAGCGCCGGCGTCGGCGCCGAAATAGACTGGTTCCACGGTCAGGACAACCGCTCGTCGATCCGCCGCGCAAGACCCCTTGCACAAGGAGCGTCAGTGCTGCGCCTCGCAAGCGTCGATCTCGATCGTGCATGCACGGCGCCGGAAGTGCGCACAGAGGAGACAACCATGGCAGAACACAGGCAACCCCTTTCCGGGCTCGCGGCGACATGCGTGCTGCTCGCCGGGCTCGCGTCTGCTTCCTCGACCGAGGCGCGGGTCACGCGGATCGTGATCGATTCGACCAGTGCGGTGACCGGACAGGTGATCGCCTACGAGACCGTGCGAGGGCGCGCATTCGGCGAGCTCGATCCGGCCGACGCGCACAACGCCGTCATCACCGATCTTCAGCTCGGCAGGGACGCCGACGGCAAGGTCCGCTACGAGACGACGTTCACGCTCACCAAGCCGGTCGACATGAGCCTGGCAAGCGGCTTCCTGTGGCACGACGTCCCCAATCGCGGCGGCAACATCATCATCAACGTCATCGAGCGCAACCTCGGCGACATTGGCCTGGCTAGCGGATGGCAGGCCGACAACGCCGGCGCGACGGCGATCCCCACCGTCCACTCCACCGGCACGAATCACTGGGTGCAGGTGCCGATGGCGCGCGAGAACGGCCAGCTCGTCACCGGCAAGGTGCTGGCGCGCATCATCAACCGCAGCGGCGTCCCTTCGCAGCCGCTCAACGTGATGGGCAACCCGGTGCCGTATCTGCCGGCAACCCTCGACACCACGCAAGCGGTGCTGACGACCCACACGAAGGAGACCGTCAACGGCCAGATTTCCGTCGGCAACGTCATCCCGTCGAGCCAGTGGGCATTCGCGCGCTGCACGGCCACGAC